>NZ_JAMYQY010000008.1:0-288219 GCF_040321125.1 Mesorhizobium sp. M0518 | reverse complement strand
CTCGCGTCATCAGATGCTGGCCTCCAATCCAGCCAGCATCTTGAATCACAAACATCCGGCTTTGGGAATCCTACGATTCTCTCAAAATAGGAATCGCTCTAGTGCCGGCGCCGACAGGCTCCTCTCCCCTCGGGGAGAGGTCGGATTGCCCCGAATTGCACTTGCAATTCGGCTGGCAATCCGGGTGAGGGGGAGCTCGCAACGATGCGCGTTCGCTAACCCCAGATCATCAGCGCCACCAAGCCGACACCGCCGACCACCAGCCGCCACCAGCCGAACAGCGAGTAGCCGTTGCGCGAGACGTAATCGAGCAGGAAGCGCACGACGATGAGTGCCGTGACGAAGGCGGCGACGAAGCCGACGGCGATGATCGGCAGGTCGGCACTGCTCAGCACGTTGCGGTTCTTGAACAGGTCGAAGGCGAAGGCGCCGACCATGGTCGGGATCGCAAGGAAGAACGAAAATTCAGCGGCAGCGCGCTTATCGACGCCCAAAAGCAGGGCGCCGACGATGGTCGAGCCCGAACGCGATGTGCCGGGAATGAGCGACAGGCACTGGAAAAGCCCGATCTGCAGGTAAAGCCGGGTCGGGAAGCGCTCGACATCGCGGTAGACCGGCTTGAGGTTCATGCGGTCCACCGCCAGCAGCACGACGCCGCCGATGATCAGCATGATGCAGATCAGCCTCGGCGATTCGAACAGCACCGTCTTGATGAAATCATGCGCCAGCGCGCCGATGATCGCCGCCGGCAGGAAGGCGATCAGGATTCCTATGGCGAAATGCCGCGTCAGCCGGTCATGCGGCAGGTCGAGCAGCATCTTCCACAGGCGGCGGAAATAGACGCTGAGGATCGCCAGGATGGCGCCGAGCTGGATCAGGATCTCGAAGGCCTTGCCGGTCGAATGGAAGCCGAGGAAATGACCGGCAAGCAGAATATGGCCGGTCGACGACACCGGGATGAACTCGGTCAACCCCTCCAGCAGGCCAAGCAGCAGGGCTTCGACGATGGTCTGGCTTTCCATGGCTACCTCGGCATTGGCATGACGGCTGACAGAAGGGCTTGCTTGTCATGGCGTTGAAGTCCCCCTATAGGTCGCAACACCCTGACGGCCCGCTAACCGGGCGGCCAAGACTTACCGGTGCGCCCTGCGATTCGCCAGTGCGCTTTATCATCGCGGAACCATGCTGACGCTTTTCCACCATCCCATGTTCGCCACCTGTCGCTTCGTCCGCCTCGCATTCGGCGAGTATGGCGAGGAGCTGGCTTTGATCGAGGAAAAGCCGTGGACCCGGCGCAAAGAGTTCCTGGCGCTGAACCCGGCCGGAACGCTGCCGATCCTGCTGGCCGAAGGCGACGTGCCGATCGTCGGGGCGACGGTCATCGCCGAGTATCTCGATGAAACGCGCGGTGTGCTGAAGCGCGACAAGCGGTTGTTCGCCGAAGACCCGATGCAGCGCGCCGAAATCCGCCGGCTGATCGACTGGTACCTCAACAAGGCTGAAAGCGAAGTCACCCGCCATCTGGTGCGCGAGCGCGTGCTGAAGCCGGTCATGCCGGAAACGGCTGGCGGCGGCTCGCCCGATTCGGGCGCGATCCGTGCCGCGCGCGCCAACATCCGCCAGCACATGAAATACACCAACTGGCTGGCTGGCACCCGCCATTGGCTGGCTGGCTCGAGGGTCACCTATGCCGATCTCGCGGCCGCGGCGACGCTGTCGGTGCTCGATTATCTCGGCGAGATCGACTGGCGCGAGCACAGCGCTGCACGCGAATGGTACACGCGGGTCAAGTCGCGGCCATCCTTCCGGCCGCTCTTGACCGACCGGGTGCGCGGCCTGTCACCGGTGTCGCATTATGCGGACCTCGACTTCTGACGCCGCAAAACTGCGCGCGCTGATCGACGCGGAGGCGCAGCGCGCCGGCTTCGATGCCGTTGCCGTCACCTCCCCTGATGCGATCCCGCTGGCGCCGGCGCGCCTGGCCGAATTCGTCGCTGATGGCTTCCATGGGTCGATGGACTGGATCGCCGAGACGCTTCAACGCCGCAGTGAACCAACGGCCCTCTGGCCGCAGGTGCGCTCGATCGTCGTGCTGGCGATGAACTACGGCCCCGGTCATGATCCACGCGGCGTGCTGGCCAAGCGCGACCGTGGCGCCATCTCGGTCTATGCGCAAAACCGCGACTATCACGAGGTGATGAAGGGCCGGCTGAAGGAGATCGCCGGCAAGATCGTGGCGCGCGCCGGCGGTGATGTGAAGGTGTTCGTCGACACCGCACCTGTCATGGAAAAGCCGCTGGCCGAGACCGCCGGGCTCGGCTGGCAAGGCAAGCACACCAATCTGGTCAGCCGCGAGCACGGCTCCTGGCTGTTCCTCGGCACCATCTTCACCACCGCCGAACTGGCGCCCGACCACGCCGAGATCGACCATTGCGGCTCCTGCCGCGCCTGCCTCGACGCGTGCCCGACCGATGCCTTTCCGGCGCCCTACCGGCTCGATGCGCGGCGCTGCATCTCCTATCTCACCATCGAGAACAAGGGGCCGATCCCGCACGAATTCCGCGAAAAGATCGGCAACCGCATCTATGGCTGCGACGATTGTCTTGCCGCCTGCCCGTGGAACAAATTCGCCCGGGCAGCTTCCGAAGCAAAACTCGCCGCGCGCGATGATTTGCGCGAGCCTCCGCTCGCCGACCTTTTGGGTCTCGATGACGCTTCCTTCCGCGCTTTCTTCTCCGGTTCGCCGATAAAACGCATCGGCCGCGACCGGTTCATCCGCAACGTGCTGATCGCCGCCGGCAATTCCGGCGATGCCTCTCTTGCCTACACTGTGCGCGCCTTGCTGGACGATGCCTCGCCGCTGGTGCGGGGCGCGGCAATTTGGGCGCTGGCGCGGCTGGTGCCCGTTGCCGAATACTCGCAACGGGCAGCGATCGGCCTGAAAACCGAAAGCGACGAAGCCGTGCGCGACGAATGGCGTCTGGCGCGGCCAACCAGGGCGAATGCATGAGCGAAAAGCAGATATTCATCTTCGGCGCCGGCTATTCCGGCAGGGCTTTTGCTCGGGCTAACAAAGGCGCCGCGACGATCTTCGGCACGACACGCTCGCCGGAAAAGTTCGAGACGCTGCCGCAGGCCGGTATCGCGCCGCTGCTGTTCGACGGCGCGATGACCGGCGAAATCGGTGATGCATTGGGAAAAACAACGCATCTGCTAATTTCGGTCGCCCCGGAAGAGGCCGGCGATCCCGTGCTGAATGCCGCGCGAGAGGCAATCGCTCAAATGCCTTTGCTGGAATGGATCGGCTATCTCTCCACGGTCGGGGTCTACGGCAATTACGACGGCGCCTGGGTCGATGAAACGGCTGAATGCCGGCCGGTGTCGATGCGCTCGGTGATGCGGGTTGCTGCCGAACAGGACTGGCTGGAGCTGGGCCGCGAGATCGGCCGGCCGGTGGCGATCCTGCGCCTGTCCGGCATTTACGGCCCCGGCCGCAACGCGCTGGTCAATCTGGAAAATGGCACTGCAAGGCGGCTGGTAAAGCCGGACCAGGTGTTCAACCGCATCCATTGCGACGACATTGCAGGCGCCCTGTGGCAGCTCATCAATGGCAATACCGGCGGCATCTTCAACGTCACCGACGACCTGCCGGCGCCGCCGCAGGACGTCGTCGCCTATGCCGCTTCCTTGATGGGTATCGAACCGCCGCCCGAAATTCCCTTCGACGGCGCCCAACTTTCGCCCATGGCGCGGTCCTTCTATGGCGAGAACAAGCGTGTCGCCAACGCGGCGATCAAGGCTGCGGGCTATTTCCTGCGCTTTCCAGACTACCGCGTCGCCTTCGACCATATGTGGGCAAGCGGCGATTGGCGTGACGGCGAAGCGCGCAGCCCGATGAAGCGCTGACATCGAAGCCGCGGGCGCGGCGTGCTATGATTCGGCCTTGGGATTGCGGTGGAGAACCGGGTTCATGAAGACAGCGATGAGGCTATCTCTCGGCAAAATGCCCCTGCTGGCAGCCGCGCTTGGCCTGCTTACCCTGGTCGGTTTCGCCGTTCAGCCGGTGAGCGCCGAAGAACGCGCAAAAGATCTGTTCGGCGCCAGGAAACTGCCGGCCGCGACCGCGGCGCAGTCGATCGGCTTCTATTCCAAGGGCTGTTTTGCCGGCGGCGTCGCCATTCCCATGGACGGTCCGACCTGGGAGGTGATGCGGCCTTCGCGCAACCGTCGCTGGGGCCATCCGGCGATGATCGCGGTGATCGAGAAATTGTCGCGCGACGCGGCAGCCGATGGTTGGCCGGGCTTGCTGATCGGCGACATTTCGCAGCCGCGTGGCGGCCCGATGCTGACAGGACATGCCTCGCACCAGATCGGGCTCGACGCCGACATCTGGCTGACGCCGATGCCCAGCCGCCCGCTGTCGATGGCGCAGCGCGAATCGATGAGCGCCACCTTGATGGTCGATGAGAAGACCCATCTGGTGAAGGACGCGCTGTGGACGCCGGCGCACACAAGGCTTCTGAAGCGGGCGGCGAGCTACAGCCAGGTCGAGCGCATCCTGGTCAATCCGGGCATCAAGAAGAAGCTCTGCGACACCGTCAAGGGCGACCGCTTCTGGCTGCGCAAGATCCGGCCGTTTTGGGGTCACGACTATCATTTCCACATGCGCATCGGCTGCCAGCCGGGATCGCCCGGCTGCAAGGCGCAGGAAGCGACGCCGGACGATGACGGTTGCGGCAAGCCGCTGGCCTGGTGGTTCACGCAGGAGCCGTGGCGCCCCAACAAGAACCCGGATGCGCCCAAGGCGCGCGACCTGATGACGATGGCGAACCTGCCGAGCGAGTGCCGCGCCGTGCTCGACGCGCCGGGGCCGTCGTCGGCCGAGGCGGCGACCTACCATGGCGGCGGCGTGCCGGTCGCGGCTGCCGCGCCCGAACCCGAAGCGCCGTCATTGCCCGCCACCCCGGCCGCCGCCGGCCTGCCAAGCACGGTCAACGCTTTCACGGCGACTCCCGAGATCGGCGTGCCGCTGCCGCGACCGCGGCCGCCAGGAAACTGACGATCACGGCTTATAGGCAGACTCAATCGGTTCAGCGCCGCATTTTTGCGAAACCGTGGCGGTTTGGCCGCAGAGCCGGCCTCAGCGCGCCGCCGGGGTCGAAAACCGTTTCCCTTTTCAAACCCATGCGCTAGTCAACGGAAGAACGGCCAGATGCCGTCGGGGGCGCCGGAGACGGACGAGAGCATGCCACGCACAGGCGACGACGACACTTTGCTGCGGTTTCCGATCCTGATCGGCGACATCGGCGGCACCAATGCGCGCTTTTCGATCGTGCTCGACGCCAATTCCGAGGCTGGCGAGCCGACCATCGTCCAGACGGCAAACTACAACACCATCGACGAGGCGATCCAGGCGGCCGTGCTCGACCGCTCGTCGGTGCGTCCCAATTCGGCGGTGCTGGCGGTGGCTGGCCCGGTCGACGGCGACGAGATCGAGCTGACCAACTGCCCCTGGATCGTCAAGCCGAGGAAAATGTTCGCCAGCCTCGGCCTGAGCGACATCGTCGTGCTCAACGATTTCGAGGCGCAGGCGCTGGCCGTCGTCGCGCTCGGCGAGGAGCACATGGAAAAGATCGGCGGCGGCATGCCGGAGCCCAATGCCGGGCGCGTCGTGCTCGGTCCGGGAACCGGGCTCGGCGTCGCCGGGCTGGTCCATGCGCTGCACCACTGGATACCGGTCCCCGGCGAGGGCGGCCATATGGACATCGGCCCGCGCACACCGCGCGATTTCGAGGTTTTTCCGCATATCGAGAAGCTCGAAGGCCGCGTTTCGGGCGAGCAGATCCTGTGCGGGCGCGGCCTGGTCAATGTCTACCGGGCGGTGGCCAAGGCGGACGGCAAGGCGTCGCCCTTCACGACGCCGGCCGAGATCACTGCCGCGGCACTTGCGAAAACCGATCCGGTTGCCGAGGAAGCGCTGGAGATCTTCGTCACCTGCCTTGGGCGCACCGCAGGCGACCTTGCTCTGGTATTCATGAGCCGCGGCGGCGTGTTCCTCACCGGTGGCATCGCGCAGAAGATCGTGCCGGCGCTGAAAGCCGGCAATTTCCGGGCCGCTTTCGAGGACAAGGCGCCGCACAGCGCGATGATGCGCACCATGCCGGTCTACGTCATCATCCACCCGCTGGCTGCACTTCTGGGCCTTGCCGCCTATGCCAGGACCCCCTCGCTGTTCGGTGTCCAGACCGAGGGCCGGCGCTGGCAGGCCTGAAAGCCAGCGAAGCGCTCGCGCCCCCGCGACGAAGTTAATCAGGTGCGGGCATAGGCAATCAGGCCGCAGGGCGTTAAGAGGGGTGCCGAATTTGCAGCCCCGGTCCCACGAGGCGGAAAACCACAAAGCGCTCCCGATTTGACACTTCAAGCTCCAAACAAACAAAAAGCCCGGCCCGGCGAGGTCACAGCGGTGCTCCGCCGCATCCTCGCTGAAAACGGCAACGAGTATCGCTGGACCTATGTCGTCGCCGTCTCTTGCCTGCTGATCGTTTCCGGCACCACTGCCTTCACGGCGTGGATCATGGCCCCGATGATCAACCAGATCTTCTACGAACGACGCGGCGATATGCTCTGGTTGATCTGCGCCGGTTTCATGGGAGCCTCCCTGCTGCGCGGCTTCGCCGGTTACGGCCAAGCAGTCGCGTTGGCCAGTATCGGCAACAATCTGGTCGCGCGCTACCAGAAGCGCAGCTTCGACCATCTGATGAAGCTCGGCGTCAACTTCTTCAACGATACGCGTTCCGGTCGGCTGGCGGCACAGGTCAGCGAGAATGTCGGCGGCGTTCGCGATCTGCTGTCGCTGACACTGACCTCCATCAGCCGCGACGCGGTCACGCTGGTCGCTCTCGTCGGCGTGATGATCTATCAGGATCCGGTGTTGTCGCTCAGCTCGCTGCTGATCGGCCCTCCACTGATCTGGGCCGTCGTCTATATCACCCGCCGACTGCGGCGTATCAACCGGGAATCCGTCCTGATCAATTCGCGGCTGAACGGGTCCGTGCAGGAAGCCACGCAAGGCATCGCCATCGTCAAGGCCTTCACCTTGGAGGCCGAGCTGGCGCGCCGCATCGGCATCATGGCGGACACGGCCGAGCAGCGTAACAACAAGATCGCCCGCGTCTCGGAACGGCTGTCGCCGATTTCCGAGATTCTGGGCGGTCTCGCCATCACCTCCGTGCTTGCCTATTCCGGCTACCGGGCGCTGTATCTTGGGCAGCCGCCGGGCGCGGTTTTCTCCTTCATCACCGCACTGATCATGGCTTACGATCCGGCAAGACGCCTGGCGCGCACACAGGTGGGCATGGAACGTGCCCTGGTCAACGCGCGCATGATCTACGAGTTGCTCGACCTGGAGCCGAAACAGGGCGACGCACCCGATGCCGTCGAGGCGAGGATCACCACCGGCGAGGTGCGTTTCGACAATGTGACGTTCGGCTACAGCGCCGACATGCCGGTGCTTAGGGACCTGAGCTTTACCGCCGCGGCCGGCAAGGTGACGGCGATCGTCGGTGCGTCGGGCGCCGGCAAATCGACGCTGGTGGCGCTCTTGCAGCGCTTCTACGACGTCGACCGGGGCAGCATCGAGGTCGATGGCCAGGACATCTCGAAGGTAACCAAGCATTCGCTGCGGCAGTCGATCGCCTATGTGGCGCAGGCGCCATATCTGTTCGAGGGCACGATCCGCGACAACATCCGCTACGGCCGTCTGTCGGCCACGGACGCCGAGATCGAGCAGGCGGCGAAACAGGCGGCAGCCGACGAGTTCATCCGCCAGCAGCCGCAAGGTTACGACACGCCGGTCGGCGAAGGCGGCTCGACCCTTTCCGGCGGCCAGCGCCAGCGCGTCTCGATCGCCCGCGCGATCGTGCGCCAGGCACCGATCCTGCTGCTCGACGAGGCGACATCGGCGCTCGACAACGAGGCGGAGGCGCGCGTCCAGGAAGCGCTGACCCAAGTCATGCAAGGCCGCACGACCATCGTCATAGCGCATAGGCTATCGACGGTGGTCAATGCCGACCACATCATCGTGCTGGAAGAGGGCCGGTTGGTCGAGGAAGGCACCCATGCGACGCTGATGGCCGACCCGGACAGCATCTATTCCCGCTTCCACCGCATCCAGGGCAAGAAGGGGCTGGGGCTTGTCGATGACAGCAAGCCGATCCAAACTCCGGTCCGGGCCACGCGTGCGAAGAAGACTGCTGTGAGGAGCACATGAGCGAAGCAAGCGATATGGGCCTTGTGGTGGTGGGCGCTGCCGGCCGCATGGGCCAGACGCTGATCCGTGCCATCCACTCTATATCAGGCGCTCGAGTTATCGGCGCGGTCGAGCGGGCGGATTCGCCGCATCTGGGCAAGGATGCAGGCGAACTCGCCGGCATTGGCCGCATCGATGTGGCGATCAGCGGCGATCCGCTGCCGGTCTTCGCCAAAGCCGATGGCGTGCTCGATTTCACCACCCCTGCTTCGACAGTGGAATTCGCCGGCTACGCGGCGCAGGCGCGCATCGTCCATGTCATCGGCACGACGGGCTGTTCAGCCGACGATAACGCGAAAATAGCGGCGGCGGCGCGCCACGCGATGATCGTCAAGTCGGGCAATATGAGCCTCGGTGTCAATCTTCTGGCGGTGCTGGTCGAACAGGCCGCGCGCGCGCTCGACGCCGACGATTTCGACGTCGAGATCCTCGAAATGCACCACAAGCACAAGGTCGATGCGCCGTCGGGCACGGCACTGCTGCTCGGCGAGGCCGCTGCTGCCGGGCGCGGCATTGCGCTTGCCGGCAATGATGTGCGCGTCCGCGACGGCCACACCGGGGTGCGCAAGACGGGCTCGATCGGCTTCGCCACGCTGCGCGGCGGCTCGGTGGTCGGCAATCACAGCGTGCTGCTGGCCGGCACCGGCGAGCGCATCACGCTGGCCCACCATGCCGAGGACCGCGCCATCTTCGCCCGCGGCGCCGTCAAGGCAGCGCTTTGGGCGCGCGGCAAGAAGCCCGGACTGTATTCGATGCGGGACGTGCTCGGCCTCAGCTGAGCGGCCAATCTGCCAACTTGCCCAACCTGAAGGGAGCAAACATGTCGAGAACCCTCGTGCTCGTGCGCCACGGCCAGAGCGAATGGAATTTGAAGAACCTGTTCACCGGCTGGCGCGACGTCGACCTGACCGAGCAGGGCCATGCCGAGGCCAAGGCCGCCGGTGAGAGGCTCAAGGCGCGCGGCCTGAAATTCGACATCGCCTTCACCTCGGCGCTGATCCGGGCGCAAAAGACCTGTCAGCACATCCTCGACGCCGTCGGTCAAAGCGACCTGAAGACCATCCGCGACCAGGCGCTGAACGAGCGCGACTATGGCGATCTCTCCGGCCTCAACAAGGACGATGCCCGCAAGAAATGGGGCGAGGAGCAGGTGCATGTCTGGCGCCGCTCCTACGACGTGCCGCCGCCCGCCGGCGAAAGCCTGAAGGACACCGGCGCCCGGGTCTGGCCCTATTACCTGCACGATCTGCAGCCGCATGTGCTGCGCGGCGGCACCGTGCTGGTCGCCGCGCACGGCAACTCGCTGCGCGCGCTGATCATGGCGCTCGACGGCAAGTCGGGCGAGGAGATCGTCAAGCTGGAACTCGGCACCGGCGTGCCGGTCATCTACCAGCTCAACGCCGATTCCACCGTCGCGTCCAAGGAAGTGCTGGACGACTGAGCCGGCGAACGGAGCAACCGCGAAAAAAGCGCGTTGACACACATCGCTTGCCCGCTTACATGAGCCCGCACCAGCCCAGATGGCGGAATTGGTAGACGCGCACGGTTCAGGTCCGTGTTCCGCAAGGAGTGGAGGTTCGAGTCCTCTTCTGGGCACCAAATTCCGGTTTCGAACCCTTCGACGGTTCAGAAACTTAAAGAAAAAGCCCGGTTCGTCCGGGCTTTTTCTTTGTGCGGCTCAAGGTCACTCTAAAACGGCCGTTTCAGCGAGGCCAGCGCCTACGCCGTGCAGCAAAGACTTGTTGCACTGCACCAAAATTTGCGGCTATGTGCAGATATCCAAGATGGACCCGGTGTAATTCCGGGTGGCTCTTCCGGCCGCCGATCCGCCGGACAACAACAAAACCAGATCTGCGCTGACTATGATGGGCTGCGGTCCGTCGCGGTCTGGAAATGATTGACCGGAATTCCATGCTCACATTCAAAACCTACCGCGACGAGTGGCGCGGCAACCTGCGCGGCGACGTGCTCGCGGGCATTGTTGTCGCCCTGGCGCTGATACCAGAAGCCATCGGTTTTTCTGTCATTGCCGGCGTTGACCCCAAGATTGGGCTCTACGCTTCTTTCTCCATCGCCATGATTATCTCCATCACCGGTGGCCGGCCGGCGATGATTTCAGCAGCCACCGCGGCGACAGCCGTGCTCATGGTCACACTGGTGCGCGACCATGGTCTGCAATACCTGCTCGCGGCAACCATTCTGGCCGGCGTGGTCCAGGTCGCGGCCGGCTTCGCCAGGCTGGGTTATGTGATGCGGTTCGTGTCGCGCTCGGTGATGACCGGATTTGTCAACGCGCTTGCGATTCTGATCTTCATGGCCCAACTGCCGGAGCTGGTCGGCATGCCGTGGCAAACCTATGCGATGATCAGTCTCGGCCTTGCCATCATCTATCTGTTTCCCCGCATCACGAAGGCGGTGCCCTCGCCTCTGGTGTGCATCATCGTGCTCACCACCCTATCGCTGCTGCTTCACATCGACGTGCGGACGGTGGGCGACCTCGGCGAACTGCCGTCGAGCTTGCCGACCTTCCTGCTGCCAGACGTGCCTTTCACGCTGGAAACGCTGTGGATCATTTTGCCTTATTCACTAGGCGTGGCCGCGGTTGGCCTGCTCGAAAGCCTGCTGACGGCGTCCATTGTCGACCAGATGACCGACACAAAAAGCGACAAGAACCGTGAATGTGTTGGCCAGGGTATCGCCAACTTCGTAACCGGGTTCCTGGGCGGCATGGCCGGTTGCGCCATGATCGGCCAGTCGGTTATCAACGTCAAATCTGGTGGACGCACGCGGCTTTCCACATTTGTGGCCGGGGCGTTCCTGTTGTTCATGCTCATGTCGCTCGGCGACTGGCTGCGCGTCATTCCCATGCCGGCCCTGGTCGCCATCATGATCATGGTATCGATCGGCACGTTCAGCTGGTCTTCTCTGAACGATCTCAGGAAGCACCCCCGTCGTTCAAGCATCGTCATGCTGGCGACAGTGATCACCGTGGTCGGGACCCACAATCTCGCGCTTGGTGTCGGGGTGGGCGTGCTGCTCTCGGGCATCTTCTTCGCTTGGAAGGTGTCGCAGATTTTCCGCGTCACCTCGACCCTCAGTGGCGACGGCGCGGAGCGCCATTACCTTATCGAGGGCCAGTTATTCTTCGCTTCAGCGGAGGACTTTCTGAACGCGTTCGATTTCAAGGAGCGCCTCCAGCGCGCCGTCATCGACGTCACTCACGCTCATATCTGGGACCTCACTGGCGTCGGCGCAGTCGACACCGCCGTTCTCAAGTTCCGCCGCGAGGGCGTCGAGGTGGAGGTGGTAGGTCTCAACGAGGCCAGCGTCACCATCATGGACAAACTTGCCATGCACAATGAGCCGGGTGCTTTGGAACGAGTCTTCAGCCACTGACGAAGGCCTTCCGACTGAGGTTCTTCGGCTGGTGTCTCGGTTTGGATCCTCGCCCGAGATGACGACGGCGTGGTGTCTACCAGCCAGACCTCCCCTCCTGGTCAGGGCTCCAACAAACCGCTTCAAACTCCGCGCCCGCTTCGCTACGCTCAACCATGGCTCAATCCACCACCCAGATCTTCGGTGCCCGCCGCGACCAGGCGTTCCCCACGCTGGCCGAGGTGGACATCGACCGCATGCGCCGGTTCGGCGAGGCCAGCGCCTATGCGGCCGGCGAGAACATCGTCACGGCGGGCGATGTAGCGCCCGGTCTGATCGTCGTGCTGTCGGGCAGGGTGGATATCACCCAGGATGGCGGGCTCGGCAGGCGCGAGACGATCGTCACCCACGGTCCAGGCAGCTTTGTCGGCGAACTGGCGCAGCTTTCGGCCCGTCCCTCGCTGGTCAATGCGCAGGCCGCCGAACCGGTGGAGGCGTTCGTCATCGCCTCGCAGCGGCTGCGCGACCTGATGGTGCAGGAGGCGAATCTCGGCGAGCGCATCATGCGGGCGCTGATCCTGCGCCGCGTCGGGCTTTTGGAGAGCGCCACCAGCGGGCCGATCATCATCGGACCCCAGGACAATGCCGACGTGTTGCGGCTGCAGGGTTTCCTCGCCCGCAGCGGCCAACCGCACCGCGTGCTCGATTCAGACAGCGATCCCTGCGCCAAAACCCTGGTAGAACGCTTTGAGGTCGATCCGCACCACCTGCCGATCGTGCTCTGTCCAAACGGCAGGCTGCTGATGAACCCCGGTGAAAAGGACCTCGCCCGCTGCATCGGCCTGCTGCGGCCGATCGATGCCGATACGGTGTATGACGTGGCCATCGTCGGCGCCGGCCCGGCAGGGCTGGCGGCGGCGGTCTATGCGGCATCCGAAGGCCTGTCGACGATCGTGCTCGATTGCCGTGCCTTCGGCGGACAGGCCGGCGCCTCCTCGCGCATCGAGAATTATCTCGGTTTCCCCACGGGCATTTCGGGCATGGCGCTGATGGCGCGCGCCTACAACCAGGCGCAGAAATTCGGTGTCGAAATGGTGATCCCGGACGAGGCGAAGCTTTTGAGCGCCGCCGCCGACGCGTCAGGCGCCCGCTATCTGCTCGATGTCGGCGACGGCGAGACCGTGCGCGCGCGCAGCGTGGTGATCGCCAGCGGCGCGCGCTATCGCCGCCTCGACATCGCCAATCTGGCGCGGTTCGAGGGAACGTCCGTGCATTATTGGGCGTCGCCCATCGAAGGCCGGCTTTGCGCGGGCCAGGAAGTGGCGCTGGTCGGCGCCGGCAATTCGGCCGGACAGGCGGCCGTCTATCTGGCCAGTCATGCGCGGAAAGTGGCGCTCCTGGCGCGCGGCGGCAGCCTCGATGCCAGCATGTCGCGCTATCTGGTCGAGCGCATCCGGGCGCAGCCGAACATCGAGGTGCTGACCGGGACCGAAATCGAGGCTCTGGAGGGCGAAGAGGGCAATCTTGCCACAGTGCGCTGGCGCAACCGCGCCAGCGGCGCGAAAACGACGCGCTCGATCCGCCATCTTTTCCTGTTCATCGGCGCTGACCCGAACACCGACTGGCTGGCGAACTGCGATGTGGCGCTGGACGCCAGGGGTTTCGTGCGCACCGGATCGGACATAGGATCGACGCAGATGGAGACCAGCCGCAGCGGCGTGTTCGCCATAGGCGACGTCCGCGCCGGCTCGGTCAAACGGGTCGCGGCGGCTGTCGGCGAAGGCGCCCAGGTGGTCGCGGCATTGCATGCATATCTCGCTCGCGGCAACGCCGATACACCTCGAATGGCAGGAGAGCATGATGGATGAATGCAGACATACGCGCGACATCAGGAAGGTGACGCCGAGCGCGCTCGGCTGCGAGGAATGCCTGCAGAGTGGGTCGCAATGGGTGCATCTGCGGCTCTGCCGCACCTGCGGCCATGTCGGCTGCTGCGACGACTCGCCCAACCGCCACGCCACCAAGCATTTCCACGCCACCAAGCATCCGATCATCGAGGGCTACGATCCACCCGAAGGCTGGGCATGGTGCTATGTCGACGAGGTTTTTATCGAGCTTGGCGACGATGTAACCCCGCAGAACGGTCCGATCCCGCGCTTTGTTTGAGCGACGCCAGATGGCGAAGGAATCCCGAGAAAAGCGCGATCCATCCGGGCTTTCTTGGCGGCCGCCCCCCCTGCAGAACGGCTTGGCAGTCAGTCGGCGAAATACAGATATCCCAGCCACCCGGCCAGCACGATGGAGGCAGTCCAGATACAAACAATGATCACCGCCGCGTAGCGGCTCACCGGCCTGTCGGCGGCCAGCGCGGCGGTCTTTCTGTGTTCCGCCATCACCTCGGGCGGTATCATTCTGACCACGGCAAGGACGCCCAAAGGGACAAGGATGACGTCGTCGAGATAGCCGATCACCGGAATGAAATCGGGGATCAGGTCGATTGGCGACAAGGCATAGCCTGCAACACACACGGCAAGCGCCTTGGCGTACCAGGGCGTTCGGGGATCGCGAGCGGCGAGGTAGAGCGCATGCACATCGCGCTTGATCGTTCGGGCCCACTCATTCAGTGCCATTGGATGATTTTAGCGCCAAATGAAAACCGCCGACAGCGCACGCCAGGCGCCCGCCTCCGGGAGCGTCTCGAAGAACCGATGACCGCTGGTCTACCGCACGGAGCCGGTGACGGTCGGGTCGATCATGCTGGGAACGGACTTGCGTTCGTTTCCGGCAAGCGCCGCTATGATCAGCAGGCTGGCAACCACCGGGACAAACAGGATGGCGACGCGAGCTTGCACGTAAAAGATGGCGCGCCATTCATTGCGCTTGTCGGGGCTGTTGCTCATCATACTCACTTTGTCGGTCTCCCACGCGGTGACATAGCCGCGAACGGTTAAACAACTCCTTCCGACTTCGTTAACCCAGCGGAATTGAGGCGAAATTCCCAAGCGATGTCCCAGATGGCGATGCCAGCTTCAGTTCAGCCCGATAAGCTTGGCGCCCTGCCGGAACAGCACCACGGCATCCGGCTCGAAGCGGAAGGTGCCGATGAAATCGTCGGCGCAATAGTCCGGCCTTGTCTTGCGAATGGCGGCGGCGAAGCCGCGCGCCTCGTCGAGCCGTCCGGCCAGCGCCAGGCAGTGTGCGGCGATCGCCAGTATGATGGCGTGGGCGTTGGGCCGCGCCGCCGCCTTCAGCGCCCATTCGGCCGCTTCCTCGAACTGGCCGAGCCGGACATGCGCCATGGCGCGTGCGCCCAGCATGCCGAACAGCAGCGGGTCGAACGGGCTGAGATGGCGCGAATGATCGGAAGAGCCTATCGCCGCTCGCGGGTCGCCCGACTGCGAATGCACGAAGGACAGCGCGTAGTGGCCGAGCGCGAAGTTGGGGCTGAGATCGACAGCCCGTTCCAGTTCGAGCAGCGAACCGTCCTGCTCGCCGCGCAGCCACAGCGCCCGGCCCATTGCCCAATGCGCGGCCGGATTGTGGTCGTCGACCAGCAGGCTGTGTCCGGCGCTCTCGAAGGCCAGCGCGCTTTCGCGGTCGCGGTCGCCCCAGCGCTGGAAGGCGTTCTGCCAGTGGGTGAAGGACAGGCCGGCATAGGCGCGGGCGAAGGTCGGGTCGAGCTGCAGGGCCTGGGCAAAGAAATGCCGCGCCTGCTCGTTTTCGGCCTGGGTGAAGCGGTACATGTGCCAGAGGCCGCGATGATAGGCCTCCCAGGCGTTGAGCGAGCAGGGCGCCTTCAGCATGGCGCGGTTGCGCTCGACCGTTTCGATCTCGGCCGAGATCGAGGAGACGATGCTGTTGCCGATGTCGTCAAG
This sequence comes from Mesorhizobium sp. M0518, assembly GCF_040321125.1. Taxonomy (NCBI): domain Bacteria; kingdom Pseudomonadati; phylum Pseudomonadota; class Alphaproteobacteria; order Hyphomicrobiales; family Phyllobacteriaceae; genus Mesorhizobium; species Mesorhizobium sp. M0518. The sequence goes on along the minus strand of NZ_JAMYQY010000008.1, from coordinate 272,661 downwards.
CACGGAAAAGATGTCATCGGGCCTGCGCTCGAAGGTCTCGGCCCAGACGATCCTGGCGCTGCGCACCTCGATCAGTTCGACGCTGACGATGAGGCGGCCGGACGGGCTGCGCACGGTGCCGGTGGCGACATAGTCGACATTCAGCCGGCGGCCGGCATCCTCGGGCGCGATGTTCTGCTCTGCCAGCGCAAACACCGATCCGCGCGCGATGACGAAGAAGTCCCTGAGCTTGGCCAGGCGGGTGATGATGTCGTGGGTGAAACCGTCGGCCAATCCGCCGCGTGCGCCGCCGACCTCCTCGACAAACGGCATCACCGCCAGCGAAGCATGGCTGGGCTCGACCGGGCCGGGTGCGGTCGGCGTGGCCACCAATGGCGATAGTGTGGACAGGCAGGCCGTCCGAAGCGAGATGCCCGACTGTCGGTCACGGATCGCCCGCCAGGCCGCGCGAAGCGGTGCGAAATCCAGTTCTTCCGATTTGAACAACTGTTCTGCCGCCGCCAGATGCTCTTCAGCCGCGCCGATCTCGCCGCGTCCGGCCAGACCTGCCAAAAGTGCCGCATGTGCACGCCGGTCGAACGGCGCCAGTTCCACCCATGTGTCGAGATGGGCGATCGCCTCGTCGCTGTCTGCCGCCAGGCTGCCGACGAGTTGCTCCAGCACGGCGACGTGGCACGAGTGGAAGCGGCGGCGCTGCGCGGTCAGCCAGCTGTTGAAATGCGGGCTGCGCTCGAGCTCCAGCCCGTCGAGGAAATCGCCGGCAAACAGTCTGGCCAGCGCCCGCAAGCGCTCGACATCAAGGGTGCCGAGCCCTTGCGTGGCGGCCTGGCTCACCTCCAGCGCATCGACCAGGCAATCGCTCAGATCGAGTGCGACCGTGTCGCCCTGTGTCGCGACCCGGTGTCGGCCCACCGCGTCGAGCGTGCTCCGCAGCTTGCTCAGGCACCAGCGCAGTTCGCCCCTTGGGTCGTTCGGCACATCCCACAACAACTCGCACAGGCGACTGCGGCCGACCGGATGCGGCGCCAGCGCCAGATAGGCGAGCAGCGCGCGCAGCTTGCGTGACGCAGGCAGGGTAACCGGAGCGCCGTCGTGGGAGATCATCAGCGGCCCGAGCAGGCGCACGGAAAGGACCGGCATCTCGACGTCCAGCCTCGATCGGTTGGATTCCACGTGCGTTTCCACGCCTGCTCCCACGCTGGCCTGTCGGCCTCTCCTGTATCACCAAACACGACACGGCGCATCCGGCAGCGGATTTCAGCGCCCGATACAGCCATTGCCGCTGTGCGGCATGTCAGTCCTAGCGCGGCAAGGTCACCAAACCTCGCCGCCCAACCCGCTGGCTTGTAACCGGCCCGTGAAGACAAAACACGATGACAATCAGGGAGACCAAGATGTTGCAGCAGCAGAAGATCAGAACCACGGCCGGGCGCGGCCGCCTGTTCGACAGCATTCTCGACACCGTCGGCGACACGCCGGTGGTTCGCATCAACAATCTCGGACCGGCCCACGCGACGATCTACGTCAAGGCCGAGTACTTCAATCCCGGCGCTTCGGTGAAGGACCGGCTGGCGCTCAACATCATCGAGGAGGGCGAGCGCAGCGGTGCGCTGAAGCCGGGCCAGACGGTGGTCGAGGCGACCAGCGGCAACACCGGCATCGGCCTCGCCATGGTCTGCGCGCAGAAGGGTTATCCGCTGGTCGTCACCATGGCCGACAGTTTTTCGGTCGAGCGCCGCAAGCTGATGCGCATGCTGGGCGCCAGGGTGGTGCTGACGCCGCGCGCTGAAAAAGGTTTCGGCATGTACAAGAAGGCGGTGGAACTGGCCGAGGCCAATGGCTGGTTTCTCGCCCGCCAGTTCGAGACGGCCGCCAACGCCGCCATCCACGAGGCGACGACGGCGCGCGAGATCGTCAATGATTTCGCCGGCTCGCGGCTCGATTGCTTCGTCACCGGCTATGGCACCGGCGGCACGGTGGTCGGCGTGGCGCGCGTGCTGCGCCGCGAGTGTCCGGAAACCCGTATCGTGCTGTCCGAGCCGGCCAACGCGCAGCTCATCGGCAGCGGCAAGGTGCAGCAGCGCGGCGCCGATGGTGCCCCGGCCGCCAGCCATCCAGCCTTTGAACCGCACCCGATCCAGGGCTGGACGCCGGATTTCATCCCCAACGTACTGCAGGAGGCGATCGACACCAGCCTCTATGACGAGGTGATGCCGATCGCCGGACCCGAAGGCATCAAATGGGCCAGAGAATTGGCGCGGAAAGAGGGCATCTTCACCGGCATTTCCGGCGGCGCGACCTTCGCCGTGGCACGGCAGGTCGCGGAGAAGGCGCCGGCTGGCGCGGTGATCCTGTGCATGCTGCCCGACACCGGCGAGCGCTACATGTCGACACCGCTGTTCGACGGCATCGAGGCCGAGATGGATGCCGACGAGACTGCCCTGTCGCGCTCGACGCCCGGCTGTCAGTTTCCCGCGGCTTGACGGGAGATCCGTCATGGACGCCGTGCAAGAAAACCTCGGCCTGGTGGCCGAGGAAACGCTCGATCCCCTGGACTGGGCCGATGTGCAGGCCCTGTCGCACCGGGTCATCGACGATGCGGTCGATTATCTCCGCGATGTGCGCGACCGCCCGGTCTGGCGGGAGATGCCGGCCGATGTGAGAAAGGCCTTCTCGGCGCCGCTGCCGCGCTCCCCGGCGCCGCTGGATGCTGTCTATGCCGAGGTGTCCCGCACGGTGATGTCCTATCCGATGGGCAATATCCATCCGCGCTTCTGGTCCTGGTATATGGGGTCGAGCAACTTCACCGGCGCGCTCGGCGATTTCCTGGCGGCTATCCAGGGCTCGAACCTCGGCGGCGGCAACCACGCCGCCGGGCTGATGGATAGCCAGGTGGTGAACTGGTGCAAGGAGATGCTGGGCTTTCCAGCTTCTGCCGGCGGTACCTTGGTCAGCGGCGGCTCGATGGCCAACATCATAGGGCTGACCGTGGCGCGCAATGTCAAGGCCGGCATCGACGTGCGTGAGCACGGTGTCGCCGCCATCGAAAAGCCGCTGCGCTTCTACGGCTCGGAGCAGATCCACTCGTGCCACCGCAAGGCGATGGAGGCACTCGGCCTCGGCAACCGGGCACTGCGCCGCATACCGACCGATGCCGGGCTGCGCATCGATATCGCTGCCTTGCGTGCGGCGATCACCGAGGACCGCAGGGCAGGGTTCAAACCGGCCTGCGTCATCGGTACGGCCGGCACGGTCAACACCGGGGCGATCGACGATTTGCAGGCGCTTGCGAAGCTGGCACATGAGGAAGACCTCTGGTTCCATGTCGACGGCTGCATCGGCGCGCTGATCGCCATTGCGCCTGAAAATGCCCATCGCGTCGCCGGCATCGAACGGGCGGATTCGGTCGCGCTCGATCCGCACAAATGGCTGCACGCGCCATTCGAGGTCGGCTGCGCCCTGGTCAGGGATGCCGCCGCGCATCGCGGGGCCTTCGCTGTGACGCCGGAATATCTGGAATCGATGCCGCGCGGCCTCGCTTCCGGCGAATGGTTGCACGACTACGGCCTGCAGACGTCGCGCGGTTTTCGCGCGCTGAAGGTGTGGATGGCACTGAAGGAGCACGGTGTCGAGAAATTCGGCCGCCTGATCGACCAGAACATTGCTCAGGCCGTCTATCTTGCCGGCCTGATCGAGGCCGCACCGCGGTTGCAGCTGGCGGCATCGCCGACCGTCAACATCGTCTGCTTCCGCTATCAGCCCGGTCTGACAGGCGAGGCTCTGAAGGCGCTCAACACGGAGATCATGCTGCGGCTGCAGGAACAGGGCATTGCGGCCCTTTCGGACACCACGGTGCATGGCGAGCACTGGTTGCGCGTGGCGATCACCAACCATCGCACACGGCGCGAGGATCTCGACCTTCTGGTGCATGAAACGGTGCGGCTGGGGCATGACATCGCAACGCAGGGTTCCGCGCCTTCCTAGTTACGGGCAGGCATGCGATTCTGCCGCGATGATTCGGGAGATCCAGGCCGTGACGCTGTTTCGTATGGTTGCACTGGCAGCGCTGGTCTTCACCGCCCCGGCGCAGGCCGCCGACATGGCCTTTTTCGTCAAGAACCTGCGCAAGGAATCTGTCGCGGTCGAGCTGTTCAGCCGCGACCGTGAGACGGTCTGGCCGGGCAATGACAAGGTGTTCCTGATCGAACCCGAGTCGCAGAAATCCGTGCCGCTGTCCTGCAATCAGGGCGAACATATCTGCTACGGCGCCTGGGCCGACGGCAATGACAGCATCTCCGCCGGCGTCGGGCCGGACAATGACCAGCCCTGCGACACCTGCTGCTTCATCTGCGTGGAACATTCCACCGAGACGATCGATCTGGTGCCGTAGAGCGCGGAAGTTTCGTTGGACCCAAATTAAGTCGGGGATCGGCCCGTCCGGTCCACTTCCGCGATTCAGCGCTGCATGCAATGGTCGCCCCGCGGCCGGGTGGGCCGCTTGTTCGGGGGTTATCATGTTTCATGCCTATGCGCGCCGCATGCTGGCCGCGCTGTCCTTCGTCATGCTGGTTGCGTCGGCGGCGCAAGCCGACGATGTCACCTTCGCCATCAAGAACAGCCACCCCAACGCCATGCGCGTCGAGCTCTACAGCCAGGATCGCGACTATGTCTGGCCGGGCGAGGACAAGGACTATTTCCTCGACGACGGCGAGACCAAGCAGCTGCCGATATCCTGCAACGCGGGCGAATCGATCTGCTACGGCGCCTGGGTCGATGGCGATGAGGGCACCTATTGGGGCGTCGGTCCAGGCAACACGGAAAAATGCGAAGATTGCTGCTACACCTGCAACGGCGGCGAGACCGAGGAGATCGAGCTGGTCCCCTGACCGGTTTGCCAGCTTGACGGTCTTCGGGCCGGAAGCCATGGCCTGTGCAAATACCCAGCGCGCGCCGCCTCGAACTGTTCAGACGCGACGCGCTTCAGGCAAAAGGAGCTCAGCTATGGCCGGCATGGTCGAAAGCGACAAGATCGACGTCGGGTTTTCCGGCAAGCGTTGCATCCATTCGCGCAACTGCGTGCTCGGCGATCCGAATGTCTTCGTGCCCAACGCGCCGGGCCAATGGATCCATCCCGAGGCGGCCAGCGTCGAGAAGATCGTTGCCATCGCCGAAAGCTGCCCCTCGGGCGCCATCACCTACATCAGGAAGGATGGCGGGCCGCAGGAGCAGCCGCCGGTGGTCAACACCGTGCGGCTGCGCGAAAACGGCCCGCTGGCGGTACACGCCGGGATCGTGCTCGACGGCGAGACTTCTTATCGTGCCACGCTCTGCCGCTGCGGCGCCTCGGAAAACAAGCCGTTCTGCGACGGTAGCCACAACAAGTCAGGTTTTGCCGCCACCGGCGAGCCACCGCTGAAGGACACGCTGGCGCTCGAAGCGAGGAATGGTCCGCTGAAAGTGACGCCGACCACCAATGGCCCGCTCAAGCTAGAGGGCAATCTCGAGATCGTCACCGGAACCGGCCATACGGTCGACCGTACGCAACGCGCCTTCCTCTGCCGCTGCGGCCATTCCGCCAACAAACCGTTCTGCGATGGCACGCACAAGAAGGTGGGGTTTGTGGGGTAGCTGTTTTGGCCGGCGGGACAGCACCCCCCTCTGTCCTGCCGGACATCTCCCCCGCAAGGGGGGAGATTGGCAGTTTCCGCCGGCGGCGCCCTTTTCGGCATTGAAGATTGGCGAAAGCGGGGATGACATCCGATCTCCCCACTTGCGGGGGAGATGCCTGGCAGGGCAGAGGGGGGTGCTGTCCCGCCGACCTCGCTTGTTCACCACCACCAACCTACCTACCGTGGCCCAGCGCTCGCGGCTTTATCGTCCGCTCCGTATCGGCTAAGGGCAGGGACAAATAAATTGCCACCCGGACCGCCGCCAAAAATGACAGCCAAGACCAAGCCAAAGCCGCTGTTCCTCGGGATCGACACCGGCGGCACCTATACCGATGCCGTGTTGTGGTCTGAGACGGAAGGCCCGCAAGAGGGGCCGAACAAGGGCAAGGTGCTGGCCAAGGCCAAGGCGCTGACCACACGGCATGACCTCGCCGTTGGCATTTCCGGCGCCGTCGACGCGGTGCTGCAGAAAGCCGGCACCGATCCCGCCGCCATCAAATTGGTGTCGATGTCGACGACGCTTGCCACCAACGCGCTTGTCGAGGGCCAGGGCGGCCGCGTCGCGCTGGTGATGATCGGCTTTTCCGAGGGCGACCTCGCCCGCGACGGGCTGAAGGCCGCGCTCGGCACCGATCCGGTGGTTTTTTGTCCGGGCGGCCACGATGTGCACGGCAATGCCGCCAAGCTCGATCTGTCTGGACTGGAGGCGGCGTTGCCGGAACTCGGCGCCTCGGTGTCCGGCTTTGCCGTCTGCGCCTATTTTGCCACCCGCAATCCGGCGCATGAGATCGCCGCCCGCGAGTTGATCCGCGAAAAGACAGGCCTGCCGGTCACATCGAGCCACGAGCTGTCGGCCAAGCTCGGCGGCCCGCGCCGGGCACTCACCACTCTGCTCAACGCCAGGCTGATCTCAATGATCGACCGGCTGGTGGCGGCAACCGAAGGCTTTCTCCAGGCGCGCAACATTGCAGCCCCGCTGATGGTGGTGCGCGGCGACGGTGCGCTGGTTTCGGCAGCGTTTGCCCGCCAGCGGCCGATCGAGACCATCCTGTCCGGCCCGGCCGCCAGCCTGGTCGGCGCCCGCCACATGACCGGGCTCGACAATGCTGTGGTGTCGGACATCGGCGGCACCACCACCGACGTCGCCGTGCTCGACGGCGGCCGTCCCAGGCTCGACCCGGAAGGCGCCACCGTCGGCGGCTTCCGCACCATGGTCGAGGCCGTCGCCATGCGCACCTTCGGCCTCGGCGGCGATTCCGAAGTGGCGCTGGAAGATGGCGCGCTCAACCCGAAGATCCTGCTCGGGCCGCGCCGCCTGGTGCCGTTGGCGCTGGCCGGCATGGCGCACGGTACAGCTGTCACCTCCGAACTCGAACGCCAGCTGCGGGCGCCCAATCCCGGCCGCATGGACGGCCGCTTCGCGGTGCGCACCGGCGTGCCGGACCGGCTCGCCGCCGGCCTGACCGGCGCCGAAGCCAGGCTCTACGAGCTGATCGGTGCCGTGCCGCTCGCCGTCGACAGGCTTTTGAGTTCCAACGCGCAGAACGCGACGCTGAACCGGCTGGTGTCGCGCGGGCTGGTGCATGTCGCCGGCTTCACCCCGTCGGACGCCGCCCATGTGCTGGGCAAGCAGGCGAACTGGGATCCCATCGCCGCGCGCCTCGGCGCCGAACTGTTCGCCCGCAAGCGTGACGGCCGTGGCCAGAACATCGCCGCTTCGCCGGAAGCGATTTCGGAACGGGTGCTGGTGACGCTGACGCGCTGGTCGGCCGAATATATCCTCGAGACCGCCTTTGCCGAGGATGGGCTCGATGGCGCGTCGACGGTGGCGCACGCCCTGGTGCAGCGCGCGGTCGACGCGCATCCCGGCATCGCCCGCCTGAGCGTTGCGCTCGACCGCCCGGTCATCGGCCTCGGCGCCTCGGCGCCGCTGCACTATGCCGGGCTGCCGCCGCTGATCGGCAATGACTGCGTGGTGCCCAGGGATACCGATGTCGCCAACGCGCTCGGCGCCGTCGTCGGCCAGGTCAGGGTATCGGCCGAGGCGCGGGTCAGCCAGCCCATGGAAGGGCTGTTTCGTCTCGCCTCGGGCGAGACCGTGCGCGATTTCCTCGACGAGGCGACGGCGATCGCGGCGGCCGAGGCCGATGTCCGCGCCATCGTCGCGGAGCGCGCCAGGGATGCCGGCACCGACAGCGCCGAGATCGACGTCGCCACCGAATTCCGGGTCTCGACCGTCGAAGCCCAGCGCATGTTCATCGAGGCGCATGTCGTGGCCGTGGCCTCGGGAAGGCCGCGCATTGCGGTTTGAGCGGGGCGGCGAAATACGCCACCTTCACCCTAAGCTGAATTGACCCGGCAAACCTGACATGCCAAAGGCCCGCAAAGCCTTTCATCTGGAGTAGCCTGATGACCGACCGCATCGAGATCGCCGGATTGCGGATTGCCCGCGAGCTGCATGAGTTCGTGGCCAGGGAAGCGCTGCCGGGCACGGAGATCGAAGCGGACGCCTTCTGGAACGGTTTTTCGGCCATCATCCATGATTTGGCGCCGAAGAACCGGGCGCTGCTGGCAGCGCGTGACGCCATCCAGGAACAGGTAGATGGCTGGTATCGCGATCACGGCGCGCCGGTCGACATGGAGGCCTACAAGGGCTTCCTGAAAGAGATCGGCTATATCGTTCTGGAGGGCCCGCCCTTCAGCGTGTCGACCGACAATGTCGACCCCGAAATCGCTGATGTTGCCGGACCGCAGCTGGTCGTGCCGGTGATGAATGCGCGCTATGCGCTCAACGCCGCCAATGCGCGCTGGGGTTCGCTCTACGATGCGCTCTACGGCACCGATGCCATCCCCGAAACGGATGGCGCCGAAAAGGGCAAAGCCTTCAATCCGGCGCGCGGCGCCAAGGTCGTTGCCTGGACGAAGACCTTCCTCGACGAGGCTGCCCCGCTCACCTCGGGCAAATGGGCCGGGGTCAACGGTCTGTCATTGGCGCAAGGCGCCCTGCGGCTAAGCGCCGGCGCCGGCTCGACGACACTGGCCGACCCCAGGCAATTCGTCGGCTATCGTGGCGATGCCGCCAATCCCGATACCGTGCTGCTTGTGCGCAACGGCCTGCACATCGAGATCGTGATCGACCGCAACAACCAGATCGGCCGCACCGATCCGGCTGGCATCGCCGATGTCATCCTGGAATCGGCGCTGACCACCATCCAGGACTGCGAGGATTCGGTCGCGGCGGTGGATGCGCCAGACAAGGTCGTCGTCTACCGCAACTGGCTCGGCCTGATGAAGGGCGATCTGACGGAAGAGATCACCAAGGGCGGCAAGAGTTTTGTCCGCAAGCTCAACCCTGACCGCTCCTACACCGCGCCCGCCGGCGGCACGCTGACCGTGCCCGGCCGCTCGCTGATGCTGGTCAGGAATGTCGGCCACCTCATGACCAATCCGGCGATACTGGATCGCGACGGCAACGAGGTTCCGGAAGGCATCATGGATGCGGCGATGACGGCGCTGATCGCGCTGCACGATGTAGGGCCGAACGGCCGCCGCGCCAATTCCCGCGCCGGCTCGATGTATGTCGTGAAACCCAAGATGCATGGGCCGGAGGAGGTCGCTTTCGCCGTCGAGATATTCGACCGCGTCGAGGCCCTGCTCGGCATGACTGAGAATACCATCAAGATGGGCATCATGGACGAGGAGCGGCGCACCACCGTCAACCTCAAGGAGGCGATCCGCGCCGCAAAAGAGCGTGTCGTGTTCATCAACACCGGCTTCCTCGACCGCACCGGCGACGAGATCCATACCTCGATGGAAGCCGGCCCGATGATCCGCAAGGGCGACATGAAGCAGGCCGCCTGGATTTCCGCCTACGAGGCGTGGAATGTCGACACCGGGCTGGAATGCGGCTTGGCCGGCCACGCCCAGATCGGCAAGGGCATGTGGGCGATGCCGGATTTGATGGCGGCAATGCTGGAACAGAAGATCGCCCACCCCAAGGCTGGCGCCAACACCGCCTGGGTGCCGTCGCCGACGGCGGCGACGCTGCATGCCACGCACTACCACAAGGTCGATGTCCATGCCGTGCAGGCCGCACTCAAGAACCGGCCCAAGGCAAAGCTCGACGACATCCTGTCGGTGCCGGTCGCGGTGCGGCCGAACTGGTCGCCTGAAGACATCCAGAAGGAACTCGACAACAACGCGCAGGGCATTCTTGGCTATGTCGTGCGCTGGATCGACCAAGGCGTCGGCTGCTCGAAAGTGCCTGACATCAACGATGTCGGCCTGATGGAAGACCGCGCCACGCTGCGTATTTCCTCACAGCATATCGCCAACTGGCTGCACCACGGCGTGTGCAGCGAGGACCAGGTGATGGCGACGATGAAGCGCATGGCTGACATCGTCGACCGCCAGAACGAGGGCGACCCGCTTTACCAGCCGATGGCGGCCGACTTTGACAAGTCGATAGCCTTCCTCGCCGCCTGCGACCTGGTCTTCAAGGGCCGCGTCCAGCCCAACGGCTACACCGAGCCGGTGCTGCACGCGCGGCGGCTGGAACTGAAGGCGCAGCAAGCCTGAGGCAACGGATCGGTTTTGTCGTATTTCGCTCGACGGTGGTGAAATCGCCAGCGGCGTTGAAGGCGCGTCCGCGACTGGTGCGGCGGATGCTATTTGCTTCCGGCCACAGACAAGGCGTCAGGAAGCCGTATGGTCCAGGAGCCGGATGGTGGGATCGCGACGGTGTTCGGAGTTGACCCGATCGACGCCTTCCACCGTAATCGCGATCGTCCCGTTTTCCACTCTTGCTATCCAGCCCTTCGCTTTCAAATACCAGAGATGAAATTCGAGATGCTCTCGCGGACAGCCTGACAAGCGTTCGAGCTCCACATCTCCGATCCCGGGATTGCTGACGTCGTGCCGGCGCTTCGCGTAAAGCAGCGACAGCAGCCTGGCCTGGATCACGACATCCCGCTCGATGCCTTTGGTGTTGCTGGCTTCCTCGGCCAGCTCGTGGCGAAGGCCGGCATGGTCTCTATACGCGATGTCGTATTGTGCGCGTTTGACCGGATCCTTGAGCGTATTGTGGGCTTCCACGATTTCACTGAAACGGGCTTCATCGCCGGTTTCGCGATTGTCTGGATGATAGCGCATCGCAAAATAGCGAAATATGCGCTCCAACGTTTCCGAATTGGCGTTCGGGCTAACTTCCAAAACTTCGTAGTAGTCAATGAACATAGCGGGCTCCCCGACCGCAACCATATTCGCATTGTCTAAATAAGGAATGTCCAATGCAGAGACCAAGACTTTGGTCCGGCGTCGATGACATCCACGCTTCTGGAAGAGGAAGAAAATGGCCGGCGCCCGCTCGGTGAGGCCGTTGGGTGGTGAGGACGCCGGCCAAGCGGACAATCAGGTCCGCCGCACCGTGGAGATGATCGATTCGCAGAGGCGGTGTTATGGCGTGATCGCGGAAGGCAATGTGGCGAGGTCGGCTTGTCGGGCGGCGAGTGACCTACGCCGCCTGCGCCATCCGCTCCGAGCTCATGCGGTAGGAGATCGCTTCGGCCAGATGGATTCGGCCGACGGTTTCGCTGGCGTCGAGATCGGCAAGCGTCCGTGCCACCTTCAGCACACGGTGATAGGCCCGCGCCGAAAAGGCGAGCTTTTCGCTGGCGTCCTTGAGCAGCGACAGGCCGGCGGCGTCAGGCATGGCGATTTCCTCGATGATCGACGGTGAGCAATGCGCGTTGGTGGTGGCGCGGGTGGCGCCGAGCCGCTCGAAGCGTTCGCGCTGGATGGTGCGGGCGCGTGCCACGCGCATCGCCACATCGGCGCTTTTCTCCGCCCGGTCGGGCCGGATCAAGTCGCTGGCCGAGACCGCCGGCACTTCGATCCTGAGATCGATGCGGTCGAGCAGCGGGCCCGAAATGCGCGCCTGATAGTCGGTGCGGCAACGCTCGCCGCGCAGGCAGCGATAGCCTGGCTCGCCGGCCATGCCGCAGCGGCATGGGTTCATCGCCGCCACCAATTGGATACGCGCCGGATAGGTGACGCGATGGTTGGCCCGCGCGATCATGCAGTCGCCGGTCTCCAGCGGCTGGCGCAGCGCATCGAGCGTCTGCGGCGTGAACTCGGGAAACTCGTCGAGGAACAGCACGCCGTGATGGGCCAGCGACACCTCGCCCGGCCGCGCGCGGATGCCGCCGCCGACCATCGCCGCCATCGAGGCCGAGTGGTGCGGCGCGCGGAACGGCCGCCGGTCGGTCAGCTTGCCTTCGCCGAGTTCCCCCGCCACCGAGGCGATCATCGAGACTTCGAGCAATTCCTTCGGCGCCAGCGGCGGCAGGATCGACGGCAGCCGCTGCGCCAGCATCGATTTGCCCGATCCAGGCGGTCCGATCATAAGCAGATTATGACCACCGGCGGCGGCGACTTCCAGCGCCCGCTTGGCGGTCTCCTGGCCCTTGATGTCGGCGAGGTCGGGCAAATCCAGCGCCGCGGCGTGGATGCCGGCCTCGGGGCGCGACAGCACCTGCGTGCCACGAAAATGATTGGCGATGGCAATCAGGCTGCGCGGTGCCAGAATGTCGATATCCTTTCCAGCCCAGGCCGCTTCCGGCCCGCATGCGAACGGGCAGATCAGGCCCTTGCCCTCGGCATTGGCGGCGATCGCCGCCGGCAAGGAGCCGGCGACCGCGGCAATCGTGCCGTCGAGCGACAATTCTCCAAGCACGACATAGCCGGCCAGCATGTCGCCCGGAATGGCGCCCAGCGCGGCCATTAGGCCGAGTGCGATCGGCAGGTCGTAGTGGCTGCCTTCCTTCGGCAGGTCGGCCGGCGCCAGATTGACAGTCACCTTCTTCGACGGCATCGACAGGCCGGAAGCATGCAGTGCGGCCTGCACCCGCTCGCGGCTTTCGGCCACCGCCTTGTCGCCCAGGCCGACGATGTGCATGTTACCTTGCCGGGCGCGATCATCACCTGCACGTCGACCGGCACGGCCTCGATGCCCTGGAAAGCGACCGTGCGAACCCGCGCCACCATCGTGCAACCCCAATTCAGGCTGGCCCCAGCCCTGCGTTCAGGCCAGGAACGGCCCCTAGGGCAGCCAATCACACTTCCACGGTCAAATCAAGAACATTACGGGAACACATGAGCGCGTGGGTTGCAGCCGAATTGAGCGCGGTTGCAAAAACGGAACATGGTTAAGACAAAATGAAAACGGCTTACCCGCGCTTGTCCTCGACCGCGTCCCAGAACAGGCTGGCGATGTCGGCGCCGCCGAAACGCTTGACCTCACGCACGCCGGTCGGCGAGGTCACGTTGATCTCGGTCATGTAGTCGCCGATGACGTCGATGCCGACGAGGATGAAGCCGCGCTCTTTCAGCGACGGCCCGATGCGGGCGCAGATCTCGCGTTCGCGCTCCGTCAGTTCGGTCTTTTCGGCGCGGCCGCCGACATGCATGTTGGAGCGGGAATCGTGTTCGGCCGGCACCCGGTTGATGGCGCCGACCGGCTCGCCGTCGATCAGGATGATGCGCTTGTCGCCCTTGCGCACGTCCTTGAGATAGCGCTGCACGATATACGGTTCGCGGAACATCTGGCCGAACATTTCCAGCAGCGAGGCAAGGTTGCGGTCGGCCTCCAGCATGTGGAAGATACCGGCGCCGCCATTGCCGTACAGCGGCTTGATGATGATGTCGCCGAACTCCTTGCGGAAGGCGGCAACTTCGAGTGGATCCTTGGTGATCAGCGTGTCCGGCATCAGGTCGGCAAATTCGGTGACGAAGATCTTTTCGGGGCTGTTGCGCACCCAGGCCGGGTCGTTGACCACGAGCGTTTTCGGATGGATGCGCTCCAGGATGTGCGTGGTGGTGATGTAGTTCATGTCGAAGGGTGGATCCTGGCGCAGCAGGACGACATCCATTTCCGACAGATCGGTGCGCACCTTCTCGCCCAGCGAATAGTGGCTGCCCTTCTCGTCGCGCACCTGCATCTCCTCGATGCGGGCAAACACCTTGCCGTCGCGCAGCGACAGCCGATCCGGCGTGTAGTGGAACAGCTCATGGCCGCGCCGCTGCGCTTCCAGCGACAGCGCGAACGAGGTGTCGCCGGCGATCGACACGGTGGAGATGTGGTCCATCTGGACGGCGATTTTCAGCTTCATTGCGGGTCTCCGGCGGCTCGGATGGACGACTGTCTTGCCTGTACAGGCTCACTGCCCGTCTGCCAATCGCGACATTCCTGGGTTTGGCATCCGACACCCGAATGCGTTGCTTTCATCGACCCTTCGGAAAGGTCGCGCTTGTCTGTGAAATATCGATTTCGCGATACGTTTCCTAAAGGGTTTGCTGCCAGTCTGAAAATAAATTCCGACGTCACAAAACAGGGACACCGATGCAAACTTCGTTTGGCACCGGTCAGGCAAACAGGGAGAGCACGGATCTGGCATTCACCGATCCGTTGACCGGGCTTGGCAACCATCGCCGCTTCTTCGACAAGGTCGATCGCCTGATCGCCGACCGTGCCGACGATCCCGCGCCCTTTACCGTCGGCATTCTCGACCTCGACGGCTTCAAGCCGATCAACGATCTGTTCGGCCACAAGGCCGGCGATGACATCCTGATCCAGGTCGCGATGCGGCTGCGCGCCTCGATGGACGGCCATTCCACGGTCTGCCGCATCGGCGCCGACGAATTCGCCTTTCTCTATCCCCTGGTGTTCAGCGAGGATGCAGCGGCCGAAAAGTCCCGCATGCTGATCGAGATCCTGTCGGCGCCCTATGATGTCGGCGAACGCACCGCCAGGCTTTCGGCCTCGGTCGGCTGCTCGCTGTTCTATTCCGGCGACGAGACCACGGAAATCCTCATCAACAAGGCAGAGACGGCGCTCTACCACGCCAAGCGATCCGGGCGCGGCCGCGTCGTCGTCTACACCCGCGAGATGGAAGAGGCGGCCAAGCGCGTCACACGCATCGAACAGGCGCTGCGCCGCGCTGTCTCGGCCGGCGAGGTGGAACCGCATTTCCAGCCCATCGTCGACCTCAACACGCGCCGCACCATCGGCTTCGAGACGCTGGCGCGGTGGACCGACCGCGACCTCGGCTCGGTGCCGCCCACCGTCTTCATCCCCATCGCCGAGGAGCGCGGCATCATCGGCCCGCTGTCGCAGCTGGTGCTGCGCAAGGCGACCGAGGCGGCCCGAAGCTGGCCGAAGGATCTGTTCCTGTCGTTCAACCTGTCGCCTTCGCAGCTCGTCGACCAGAACACCGGCCTGCATATATTGGCGATCCTCGACCGTACCGGCTTCGATCCGCGCCGGCTGGAGATCGAGATCACCGAGACCGGCCTGATGAACGACCCGGCCTCTGCGGCGCAGATCGTCGAGGATCTGCGCCGCGTCGGCATCCGCGTCTCGCTCGACGATTTCGGCACCGGCCAGTCTTCGCTCGGCCGCTTGCGCGAATTCCATTTCGACAAGCTCAAGATCGACCGTGCCTTCGTCTCTTCCATTCTCGACGACCGCCCGTCCGAACACATCATCCGCGCCATTCTCGCAATGTGCGAGGGGCTCGGCATGGACGTGGTCGCCGAAGGCATCGAGCAGGAAGCGCAGGCCGATCGCCTCGTCCAGTTCGGCTGCGCCGGCGGGCAGGGCTATCTGTTCGGCAAGCCGGTCGATGCCGATGCCACGCTCGGCTATCTCCGCGATTCCTTCCGCGGCGCCCTCCGCGCCAAGGCGATCTGACCGGCGATCTCGAAGCGGTTTGCGACCCTGGTGACTTCACCTCGGGTGTCCAGCGCGGTGTATTGTCGTTTTGTCCGACATAAGCCCTGAAATTCGGCGGTTCGCCCTTGCCCGCGCGCCTTGCGTGGCTAGGATGCGCGCCGATCACGCTGGGAGACAGGAACGATGATGCCATCGGCGCATTTTGCCGACCTCGAAGGAGCCTCGGTGCTGATCACCGGCGGCGGCTCCGGAATAGGTGCTGCACTGACCGAGGGGTTTGTGCGCCAGGGCGCCAATGTCGCCTTCATCGACATCGCCGACGGTCCGAGCACGGCCCTTGCCGATCGCATCGAGAAAGAATTCGGCCGCCGGCCGCTCTATCTCAAGACCGATTTGCGCGACGTCGATGCCTTGCGGGCGTCGGCGGCCAAGGCGGCCGAGGCGCATGGCGATGTCACCGTCCTGGTCAACAATGCGGCCTGGGATGAACGCCACGCCGTCGAGGATGTGACGGTCGAGTTCTGGGACAACAACCAGGCCATCAATCTGCGGCCGCATTTCTTCACCGCGCAAGCGGTGGCGCCGGGCATGAAGCGGGCCGGCGGCGGTTCGATCATCAACTTCACCTCGACATCCTATCTGATCAACCACCCCGACATGCCGTCCTACACGGCCGCCAAGGCCGGTATCCTCGGCCTGACCAAGGGACTGGCCGGCAAGCTCGGTGTCGACGGCATCCGCGTCAACGCCATTGCGCCTGGCTGGGTGATCACCGAGCGGCAGAAGGAGCTCTGGGTGACCGAACAGGGGCTTGCCGCCCATGTTGCCAAGCAGTGCATCAAACAGGTGATGCAGCCCGACGACATCGTCGGCACCGTGCTGTTCCTCGCTTCGGACGCCTCGCGCATGCTGACCGCGCAGATGCTGGTCGTCGATGGAGGTTTCCTGTGAGCCAAGGGTTTGCCGGCGCACCGGCGGTTGCCGCCGTCGACTGGGGCACGACCCGCATGCGGGTCTGGCTGATCGACGGGCAAGGCAAGGTGCTTGCCGAACGCCGTGGCGATGATGGCCTGATCACCGCCCAGCAAAAGGGCTTTTCGACCATCCTCGAAGGGCACCTGGCGGCGATGGGAGCACCAGCGGCGCTGCCCGTCATCATCTGCGGCATGGCCGGATCCCGCCAGGGCTGGCTGGAAGCGCCCTATGTCACCGTGCCGGCGCCGCTTAGCGCCATTCTTGCTGGTGCCGCCAGCGTGCCCGGCCAGAGCCGCGACATCCGCATCGTTCCGGGTCTTGCCCAGCGGCTGACCGATGCGCCCGACGTCATGCGCGGCGAGGAAACCCAGCTCGCCGGCGCCGGCCTGCCGGCCAGGGGGCGCCAGCTGGTCTGCATGCCCGGTACCCATTCGAAATGGGTGCTGATAGAGGATGGCGCGGTTGCCGGCTTCGGCACCTGGCCGACCGGTGAGCTGTTTTCCGTGCTTGCCGCGCATTCGATCCTGCGCCATTCGCTCGGCGAACATCCGAAGCCCGTCACATCGGACAATCCGTTCTTCCGCCGCTGGTGCGAAACCGCATTGGGTGAAGGCGGCGATGTCACCTCGCGGCTGTTTTCCATCCGCGCCGCCGGCCTGCTGCAGGACTTGAAAGCCGACGATGCCGCCGCCTGCCTGTCCGGCCTTCTGATCGGCGGCGAGATCGCCTCCGCCAGCCGCCGGCACGGCGCCGGTGCCGAACCCATCGTACTGGTCGCCTCCGGCGCGCTGGGAACGCTGTACGGCGAGGCACTCGGCCTTGCCGGCCTCGAGGTTCGGGCCGTCGACGCCGACGAAGCGGTGCGTGCCGGTCTCGTCGAGGCGGCGCGTGAGAACGGCATGATCGCCAGAATTGGAGCAGCCCGATGAGCCAGACCGCACCGTTTCCAAAACTCAAGCGCGGGCTGGTCGCCATCCTTCGCGGGCTCAAGCCCACCGAGGCGATGGCCATGGGCCAGGCGCTGTTCGACGCCGGCATCGAGGCGATCGAAGTGCCGCTGAACTCACCGCAACCGTTCTCGTCGATCGCCCGCATCGTCCAAGTGCTGCCGAAAACGGCACTGGTCGGTGCCGGCACGGTGCTGACGCCGGCCGATGTCGATGGCTTGCACCAGGCCGGAGGGCGGCTGCTGGTCAGTCCCAACGTCGATGCCGAGGTCATGGCGCGCGCCATGCATTACGGCATGGTGACGATGCCCGGCGTGTTCACGCCGACCGAAGCCTTGCTGGCGATCAAGCTCGGCGCCTCAGCCCTGAAATTCTTCCCGGCGAGCGTGCTGGGTGCCGGCGGCATTTCAGCGATGCGCGCTGTGTTGCCGGCGCAGACGCTGGTCGGTGCCGTCGGCGGCGTCTCCGAAAAAGATTTTGCCGGCTACAAGGCGGCCGGCGTTACCGCCTTTGGACTGGGATCCAGCCTGTTCAAGCCGGGCATGAGCGTCGACGAGGTGGCCGCGCGGGCCGAGGCGGCGGTGACAGCCTGGGATGCGGCGTTCGGAGAAGCAGGATGAGCGAAGCGATCGTTACGGTTTTTTCCGATCACGTCTGCCAGCTCGGCGAGGGACCGAGCTACGATCCCGCCACCGATACGCTCTACTGGTTCGACATCGTCAACGGTCAGCTTCTGGAAAAGCGGCTTTCCGGCGGCGCGACCACCGTCCATGAGCTTGGCCAGATGGCGAGCGCCATCGCCGTCATCGATGACAAGCGCCAGCTTATCGCCGCCGAAACCGGCCTTTATGTCCGCGATGTCGCGACCGGCAGACTGACGCTGCACACGTCTGTCGAGGCCGGCAATCCGGTTACGCGCTCCAACGATTCCCGGGTCCACCCCTGCGGCGCCTTGTGGATGGGCACCATGGGCAAGGGCGAGGAAAAGGGTGCGGGTTCGATCTACTGGTTTTTCAGAGGCGAACTGCGCCGGCTGTTTTCGGACATCACCGTCTCCAATTCGATCTGTTTTACCGAGGATGGCGCAATCGCCCACTACACCGACACCTCGACCGGGCTGCTGATGCGCGTCGCCTGCGACCCGGCGACCGGCCTGCCTGCCGGTGAGCCAAAGCTGTTCGTCGATCACCGCTCGGCCAAGGGCTATATCGACGGGTCCGTGCTCGACCGCGACGGCATCCTGTGGAACGCCGTCTGGGGCGGCAGCGTCATCGAAGCCTACGGACCCGACGGCAAGCTCGTCCGCACGGTCGCCATGCCGGTGACGCAGCCATCTTGCCCGGCCTTTGTCGGCGCCAAGGCCGACCGGCTGGCGGTCACTTCCGCCTGGTCGGGCAAGGATGAGAAGCAGCGTCTGCTGGATCTGCAGGGCGGCATGACCTTTCTGCTCGATATTCCCGTCAACGGCCGCTTCGAGCCGCGCGTGCTGATCGCCTGAGCGAACTGGATTCTGCGGTTGGACGGTGCGTTGTCACGCAACCGCCCGCGCCATGTCGGTTTCACGAGAGCCTGACGCCTTGACCATGCGATGGTAGGCGATCCTACTGCCGGGGATCGTCATCTCATGCCCAGCCGCAAGCCGAAACTGATCCTCGTCCATGAGCCGGAAAAGGCCTGCCTGGACCGTCTGGTCGCCGACGGTCATGCACCGCAGCGCGCCGGCGAAATCGCGTCCTATCTGGCGCAGTCGACCGACCTCGCCCCCGAATTCGACGTGCTTGGCCGTGCCTGCCAGGCACGCGGCCTGTCGTTCACGCCGGTGGCGCTGGACGAGGCCACCGGCGTGCTCGCCGGCGAGCATCCCAGCACAACGCTGGTCTGGACGCTGACCGACGGCATCGCCTATTTTCGCGGCGGCGCGGCGCCCGCTCTGGCGCGATTGGGCGGTTTCAAGACGATCGGCGCAGATGATGCGCTGTTCGCACTCTGCCAGGACAAGTTCCGCTCCGGCGCCGTGCTCGGCGCACTCGGCCTGCCGGTGCCGCAGGCCGGGCTTGCGCGCGACGGCCAATGGCTGGTCGAGCCGCCGGCCTCGCCCGCCGGCTGGTTCGTCAAGCCCAACCGGCTCGGCGCCAAGATCGGCATCTGGCCGGATTCGCGCTGTTGCGATCTCGCCCACGCTTTGGAACTCAGCCGGCGCGTCTTTTCGGCCTATCGCGACGATGTCGTCGTCCAGCCCTATGTCGCCGGCCGCAACGTGCGCGCCAGTTTCCTCGGCCTGGTGCCAGGCGCCGGGGTCGAAGCGCTTGGCGTGGCTTTTGTCGATTCAGGCGCCGATTTCCAGACCATGGCGGACAGCCTGGCGCTCTACGGCGACACCGGCGAGGCAGCGAAGGCGGAGGGACATTACGCCGAACCGGAGCTCGTTGCGGTTGCCGACAGCCAGCCGGCCGCCGACGCCACGATACGTGCGATCGCCGGGCGGCTGATGAGCGGGCTCGGCCTGCGCGATGTGTTTTCCATCGATCTCAGGGTCGAGGCCGACGACACCGTCCACCTCATCGAGTTCGAGGTTTGCCCCGGCCTGCCCTGCTTCGATTTTCGCGCCTATTGCCGCCAGCAATGGGGCCTCGATCTGGCCGGCGCCATGGCCGAAACTGCGGCCAGCCGGCTGACCGGTGTCGACCGATAGCTGTGCGCCTTGTGTCGGCGAGCTAACCAGCAGACGCTACCCGCCAGGCATTCGCTCGGCCGCCTGCAAGGACGGATCCATCTTGTCCCAGGCATGGCCGTGGCTCGTGTAGGTCACCATCTGCGGGCTGAACTGTTCCGGATCGTCGAGGCTGGCCGCGTGGACCGCTATGAATTCCGGCATGGCGACGGATATCAAAAAGACCGGCGTTCCGCAGGTTGGACAGAAGGTGTGGATTTTTTCATTGCCGCTGGCGCCCGCCACGCGCCAGGTGCTCACCTCCCCGGTAATTGCCATATCGGTGCGCTGGCCGAAGGTCAGGTAGGATCCGTGGCCGGTGCCTGAGCGCTTCTGGCAATCGCTGCACTGGCAGTGGTTCTGGAAGATCGGCTCGTCATTGGTTTCGTAACGGATCGCGCCGCATGCGCAGCCGCCGGTATAGCGCTTGGTCATCGTTATTCTCCCGCGGCGATCAGGGCTGATTTCGGCTTGGCGAAAATGTCGATGCCGCTGCCGGTTTCGAGGAAGGATTTCATGCTCGACAGCACCGCCGGCCAGCCCTGGCTGACGCCTTTCGCCATGCCGCTGCCGGCTTCGAGTTCGTCATGGCTGACGGTCAGCCGCACCATGGTGTCGTATTCCTCGATGGCGAACGTCACCCGGCTCGTTTTTGACGGATCGTCGGCCTGCGAAGCGTTCGCCCAGGTGATGACGAGGCGGGTCGGCGGCGAAACCTCGACGACATTGCCGACGAGTTCGACGGTCCGTTCGTCATTGGCGCGGATATGCTCCCATTTCGAGCCCGGCGTCCATTCGGAGACGTTCTCGTGACCCCAGTAGCGCTTTGCGACATCGGGCTTGATTATGGCCTCGAACACCTTCTGCGGCGTCGAGCGGATATAGGTCACGTAGACAAAGCTGGTCGTTTCCCTGGTCATTGGTCTTCTCCTTCGAGTTCTTGCTTCAGGTCGTGCAACAGGCTGAGCCGCTGCCGTTCGAATTTCCGTACCCAGCGCTCGTAGACTTCGTGCAAGGGCACGGGATTGATGAAATGCAGCTTTTCGCGGCCGCGCTTGACCGTGCTCACCAGATTGGCCGCCTCCAGCAGATCGAGGTGCTGGGTGGCGGATTGCCTGGCCATGTCCAGGTTTTCGCAAAGCTGACCGAGCGTCTGCCCGTTCTGCTCGCACAGAAGGTCAAGCAGCCTTCTGCGTGTCGGGTCGCCCAGCGCTTTGAAAACCTTGTCGGCGTCCATCTGCCTCACTCTGTTGTAAGGCATAATATGCAGGTAAATACCTGCATGTCAACCTACAGTTCGCCCCGCATCGCAAGACTGGATGCGGCTATTCGGACTCGGACGTTGATTGCGCGATGGGCCGCCCCGGCCATGTACCTGATGTCGGAGCCCTGCTTAGCGGCGCCAAACTGCGGACGTAAACCTGCAGGATTTCGTCTGAAGTCCTGCTACTAGCGCTGCAGCAGGGATTTGACAGGATGCCTATCGACGGCCGAGATTTCATCGTTCGTTGGTGGACCATCCTAAGCGTTCGAGATTGGCCGAAGCCTCCCAACTTCGTCATCCTAGGGCGAAGCAGGAGCGAAGCTCCGTCGCGGAGACTCTGGGATCCATGCCGCGACCTTGGCCGAAGAATGCAGCGGAGCAGAATTCTACACCGCTGCAACGCTTTGAAGTCGCGGCATGGATCCTCGGGTCTGCGCTGCGTCGCTACGCTCCTTGCTTCGCCCGTGGATGACGAAGGCGCTGGGCGTTTGCGGCAATCGCCAAGGTATGCCGTCCGTCACACCCGCGATTCGTCAAAACTGCTCGAGGCGGATTTTAGGCGCCCTCGACCAGAACGATCTCGCCGTCGGCGACCTTCTGACGGATGGCGACGGCGCGCTGGTATTCCGGCGAATGGTAGCAATCATGCGCGGCGGCGAGCGATTCGAACTCTATGATGACATTGCGTGCCCGGCCGGGGCCTTCGGCCTTTTCATGCTCTCCGCCGCGCGCCAGAAACTTCGCGCCGAAGCGCTCGAAGGCAGGCTTGGCGGCGGCGACGTAGTCCTTGTAGCCTTCCGCGTCGCGCACATCGACACGGGCGATCCAGTATCCCTTGGGCATTTTCTTGGTCTCCGAACTTGTTCTTGGAAATCTCAGGCCGAGCGCATCTCGTCGAGGATGGCTTCGGCCGCTTCCCGTTTGTTGGCCGCAGCAATGATAGGCCTGCCGACGACGAGGTGGCTGGCGCCGTTGCGGATCGCCTGGCCCGGCGTCACCACGCGCTTCTGGTCGCCATGATCGCTGCCCGCCGGCCGGATGCCGGGCGTCACCACCGCCATGTCGGGGCCGACGATGCGGCGCACCGCTTCGGCTTCCGCGGCCGAGCAGACGATGCCCCCCATGCCGGCATGCAGCGCCTGTTCCGAGCGCCGCAGCACCAGCGTATGCGGGTCGTACTCATAGCCGACGTCGATCATGTCCTGCTCGTCCATCGAGGTCAGCACGCTGACCGCAAGCAGGCAAAGATCGCTGCCTCTGGCCGCCTCTACGGCGGCCTGCATAGCCTTCGGGTAGGCGTGGATGGTCAGCATGGTCATGCCCATCTTGACGATGTTCTCGACGCCCTTGGCCACCGTGTGGTCGATGTCGAGCAGCTTCATGTCGAGGAAAACCTTGGTGCCGCCGCTGGCCAGTTCCCTGGCGAAATCGAGCCCGCCGGCGAAGGCAAGCTGGTAGCCGATCTTGTAGAAGGAGACGACGCCGTCGAGTTCGCGCACCGCCTGCTCGGCCTCCCTCACGGTCGGGACATCGAGGCCGACTATCAGTCTTTCCTGCATGGATCGTGCCTGTATGGATTGTGCCTGCATCGTCGTTGCGATCACGCCTCGATCCGGGTGGACAGCATGCGCGAGGTTTCGATCAGGGTGCGGCATAGGTGCTCCATCGATTTGTGCAGTCTTTCGTCACGGAAGTTTCCATCCTCGTCGAAGGCGCCGCCGCCGTCGGGCACCGAGCATTCCGGCGTCACCACCTCCATCTGGCAGCGCACCAGCACCGCGCGCAGATGGTTGATGCAGCGGATGCCGGCAAAGTGCCCGCTGGAGGACGAACAGAGGCCGGCGACCTTGCCGGCCAGCGGCCTCACCGGCCGGCCGCCATCCCTGCGCACCCGGCTCACCCAGTCGATCGTGTTCTTGAGCAGCGGCGGAATGGAGCCATTATATTCGGGCGTGGCGATCAGCAGCCCGTCATGGGCGATCACCAGACGGCCAAGTTTCTGGGCGTTTTCAGGAACGCCTTTTTCCTTTTCCAAATCCTCGTCCATGATCGGCAGGGGGTAGTCGGCAAGCGAGATGCGGGTCACCTCGGCGCCCTGCATGGCGAGTTCCTTCTGCGCCACGTCGGCGGTCCTGCCGCTATAGGCGCCGCTGCGAACCGAGCCGGCGAAGACGAGGATTTTCGGGATCACTGCCATTGGCCACCCTTGTTCCCGGACAGGTACAGCCAAGGATCGAGCAAATCAACGCCAACTTCGTCATCCTTGGGCGAAGCAGGAGCGAAGCTCCGTCGTGGAGACCCTGGAATCCATTCCGTGACAGCTATCCAGGAGTGCAGCGGAACAGAATTCTGCGCCGTAGCGGCGCTCGGAAGTCGCGGCATGGATCCTCGGGTCTGCGCTGCGTCGCTGCGCTCCTTGCTCCGCCCGTGGATGACGAAGCGAGGGACGTTCCCGCCATCGCCAAGGTATGCGGTGAGCACTGGCGATCCGCGAACAACCCTGCGCCGAGAAATTAATGCGCTTCGCGGCGGTAGATCCACAGCTGGGTCGGCGGGATGTTGCGGAGGATGAAATCGAAATGCTTGACCGTATAATTGCCACGGCCGGCCGGGATCGGCGACATCGGGCCGTAGGTCAACTGCACGATCGGCCGTCCGGCCGGGATGCGGTCGAGCAGGCTTTCGATATAGGCAATGCGCTGGGCGACCGGGAAGTTGAGCAGCGGCACGCCGGAAACGACGGAATCGAAGATCATCCCGCTCTTGTCGCCAAGCGTGGCGTTGAGGTTGAAGGCGTCGCCCTCGATGACGTTGACGCCGGGATAAAGCCGCCGCAGATGACGAACGAAATCCGCGGAATACTCGACCGCGTAGAGGTTTTCGGGCCGCACGCCCTGGGCCAGGATAGCGCGGGTGATTACGCCGGTACCGGGACCGACCTCAAGCACCGGCAGGCCGGATTTAGGATTGACGATCGAGGCCATCTTGCGCGCGGTGACCGAACTGGTCGGCACGATCGAACCAACCGCCTTCGGCTTGTCGATCCAGCCCTTGAAGAATTTGAGTTCGTCGTCGAACTTTTCGACAAGCGCCTTCCGCAGTCCAGGGCCACGTGTCATGCAAGCTCTCCTCAGCGCTCCCCGCAAGTTACTTAGCACCTGAGCGGTGCTAGGCAAGGCGCGGCCGGACGCATGTCGTGGATAAGATAATTTTCGTCGCGTCTCAAGGGGTGACGAGATTCAAGGATTTACGCGTTGCAAATCGGCTTAGGCGGGCCAAAGTGCATCAACGTTCGCCGAACGACTCGAAGAAATCCTTCATGCGGGCGAAAAAGCCGCTCGATTGTGGCGAATTGTCCTGCGAGGAGAGCTGTTCGAACTCCTCCAGCAGTTCGCGCTGGCGGCGGGTGAGGTTCTGCGGCGTCTCGACCGCGGTCTGGATGTAGAGGTCGCCGATATTGGGCTGGCGCAGCACAGGCATGCCCTTGCCCTTGAGGCGGAACTGGCGCCCGTTCTGCGTGCCTTCGGTCACCTTGACCTTGGTCTGCGTCCCGTCCAGCGTCGTCACCTCGAAGGAGCCGCCAAGGGCGGCCGTGGTCATCGAGATCGGCACCTTGCAATAGAGATCGGCGCCGTCGCGCTGAAAGAACTCGTGCGGTTTGACCGCCAGGAAAATATAGAGGTCGCCCGAGGGCCCGCCGCGCAGGCCGGCTTCGCCCTCATTGGCAAGGCGGATGCGGGTGCCGTCCTCGATGCCGGCCGGGATGTTGACCGACAGCGAACGCTCCTCGGTGACGCGGCCCTGGCCGGCGCATTTCGGGCACGGATCCTTGATCGTCTGGCCGCGCCCCTGGCATTGCGGGCAGGTCCGCTCGATCGAAAAGAACCCTTGCGTGGCGCGCACCTTGCCGTGGCCGTTGCACATCGAGCAGGTGACGGGCTGGGTGCCGGGCTTGGCGCCGCTGCCCGAACATTCGGAGCAGGAGATCGACGCCGGCACCCGGATCTGCGCGGTCTTGCCGGCAAAAGCCTCTTCCAGGGTGATTTCCATGTTATAACGCAGGTCGGCGCCGCGCTCGCGGCCGCCCGACGAGCGGCGCTGGCGCCCGCCCATCATGTCGCCGAAAATGTCCTCGAAGATATCGGCGAAACCGCCGGCGCCGAAACCTTGCGCGCCGCCATTCATGCCGCCCTGTTCGAAGGCGGCGTGGCCGAAGCGGTCATAGGCCGCGCGCTTCTGCGGGTCTTTCAGCGTCTCGTAGGCTTCGTTGATTTCCTTGAACTTGTGCTCGCAGGAATGATCGCCGGGGTTGCGGTCGGGATGGAACTGCATCGCGAGCTTGCGAAAAGCGCTCTTGAGCTCCTTCTCGTCGGCGCCTTTTTGGACGCCCAGCGTCTCGTAGAAATCAGCTTTCATTTTTTCCCGCTGTCCGGATGCTCAACGTCTTGAAGCATTGTTGCGTCTCTTGCCGGCACTGACGCTTCGATTTAGGTGCGATGGAAGGGGGATGCCAGTGTCGACGCGGCTTTGCCTGCATTTTTTCAGCAAGGCCCGCTGTTTTTCTGCAAGGGGTTGCAAAAAGCCCGGCCTTCGCCGGGCTTTTCGCTTTATCTTGCCGTCAAACGGTTCAGGCCGACTTCTTCTTGTCGTCGTCCTCGTCGATTTCCTCGAAATCGGCGTCCACAACGTCACTGTCCTTGGCGGCGTCCGCCTTGGCGTCGGCTTCCGCCGCTTCCTTCTGCGAAGCCTCGTACATGGCCTGGCCAAGCTTCATCGAAGCCTCGGCAAGCGCCTGGCTCTTGGCTTCGATGTCGGCCGGGTCGTCGCCTTCGGTCGCGGTCTTAAGCGCCGCGATCGCGTCGGAGATCGCCGTGCGCTCGCCTTCCGAAACCTTGTCGCCATATTCCTTCAGTGACTTCTCCGAGGAATGCAGCAGCGCTTCGGCCTGGTTGCGGGCCTCGACCAGCGCACGCCGCTTCTTGTCGGTCTCGGCATTGGCCTCGGCGTCCTTGACCATCTTCTCGATGTCGGCGTCCGAAAGACCGCCCGATGCCTGGATGCGGATCTGGTGCTCCTTGCCGGTGCCCTTGTCCTTGGCCGAAACGTTGACGATGCCGTTGGCGTCGATATCGAAGGTGACCTCGATCTGCGGCACGCCGCGCGGCGCCGGCGGAATGCCGACCAGGTCGAACTGGCCGAGCGCCTTGTTGTCGGCGGCCATTTCACGCTCACCCTGGAAGACCCGGATGGTCACGGCCGACTGTGAGTCCTCGGCCGTCGAGAACACCTGACTCTTCTTGGTCGGGATCGTCGTGTTGCGCTCGATCAGGCGGGTGAACACGCCACCCAGCGTCTCGATGCCGAGCGACAGCGGCGTCACGTCGAGCAACAGCACGTCCTTGACGTCGCCCTGCAGCACGCCGGCCTGGATGGCGGCGCCGAGAGCAACGACTTCATCCGGATTGACGCCCTTGTGCGGCTCCTTGCCGAAGAACTGCTTCACGATCTCCTGGATCTTGGGCATGCGGGTCATGCCGCCGACCAGGACGACTTCGTCGATCTCGCCGGCCTTCAGGCCGGCATCCTTGAGCGCCGCCTTGCAAGGGGCAATCGTGCGCTGGACCAGGTCGTCGACCAGCTGCTCGAACTTGGCGCGCGTCAGCTTCAGCGTCAGGTGCTTCGGCCCGGTCGCGTCGGCGGTGATGAAGGGCAGGTTGATCTCGGTCTGGGTGGTCGACGACAGCTCGATCTTGGCCTTTTCAGCCGCCTCCTTGAGGCGCTGCAGGGCAAGCTTGTCGTTCTTCAGGTCGATACCCTGTTCCTTCTTGAACTCGGCCGCCAGGTATTCGACCAGGCGCATATCGAAATCCTCGCCGCCGAGGAAGGTGTCGCCATTGGTCGACTTGACCTCGAACACGCCGTCGCCGATTTCGAGCACCGAAATATCGAACGTGCCGCCGCCAAGGTCATAGACGGCAATGGTCTTGCCTTCCTTCTTGTCGAGGCCATAGGCAAGCGCTGCCGCGGTCGGCTCGTTGATGATGCGCAGCACTTCGAGGCCGGCGATCTTGCCGGCGTCCTTGGTCGCCTGGCGCTGGGCGTCGTTGAAATAGGCTGGAACGGTGATGACCGCCTTCTCGACCTTTTCGCCGAGATAGGCTTCCGCCGTCTCCTTCATCTTCTGCAGGATCATGGCCGAAATCTGCGAGGGCGACTGCTTCCTGCCGCCGGCCTCGACCCAGGCATCGCCATTGTCGCCCTTGACGATCTTGTAGGGGACAAGCTTCTTGTCCTTCTCCGTCACCGGATCGTCATAGCGGCGGCCGATCAGGCGCTTGACCGCGAAGATGGTGTTTTCAGGATTGGTGACCGCCTGGCGCTTGGCCGGCTGGCCGACCAGACGTTCGTCGTCGCCCGAGATGGCGACGATGGAAGGCGTCGTGCGCGCGCCTTCCGCATTCTCGATTACCTTCGGCTCCTTGCCATCCATGATGGCGATGCAGGAGTTGGTGGTGCCGAGATCGATACCGATTACTTTTGCCATTTTTCTAGTCTCTCCGCTAAGCAGGCTCTCAGGACCCGTACAGGCGTTCCGACGAAAGCCCCTGTTCACAAGAAATCCCGTTCCGGCAACCGGCATTCCGGCGCCGAACGGCTTGGCGCGTATATAAGAACAGGCGGCATCGCGCGCAAGCATTCTGCGCAAGGCTTCCATGAACCTTTCCACCTCCGCCCGCGACTGATCTCCAGGTGCCGCATGGTGCGGCCCGGAAAGGAAGCCCCCATGACCAATAACCCAGAGGCTCTGCGGTCTCCGGGAACAACAGGAGCTCGGCGCGACCAACGCCTTCGGGACGAGGTCGATGCGCTGGGCTTCCCGCTGATTCCGTTGACCCTGCGTAAGAGCAGGCGTATCGTGATTTTGAGGAAAGCAGACAATTCGATCAGGGAAGAACGAGCCGGACCGCCGCGCCTTGCCCTGATTTGCGCGGCCAGACCCGACGTTCTCCCGTCGACTACGGGGGGTAGTGTCATGTCTCGCATCCGCGGCTCGTTCGTGTCGTCTCTTGATGGCGGCTTGCGCCGCGCTGTGCATCCAGGCGGGTTGCTGGCGCTGGCACTCGGCCTGTGGCTGGGCGCCGCCCAGGCGCAGGAAACCCGGATCATCTATCCCGGTTCGATGGCGGTGACCGGGTTTTCCGGCACCGTCATTCCCAATTTCGACCCCCCTGATTCCGAAAAAGGGGGCCTGCCGCCCGGCGTCGATCCGGTCGACGAAACCTTCATCGACACCACGCGCGCCACCTTGCGCGTGTTCGACGTCTCGCATCTGGGCGGCCCGGCCTCCGGGCAACTGGTCAACACCCCGCCGCCCCTCGAGGTGACGGCGGAGCAGATCGGCCAGGTGTTCGGCGTCACCTATGATGACGGCGTGCGCGACGGCGTTCCATCGGGCATTCCCAATCTCTATGCCGGCGCCACCTCGCTGCACGGCATCCGTATCGTCACCCTTGACGCCGATGATGACGGCCGCCCCGAGCGGCAACGCCGCGGCGCGGCCGGCGCCACCTTCATGGACGGCCAGTTCGGCACCGAAAACGGTGGCGGGCCGGGCACCATCTGGAAAATCGACGGCATCACCGGCCAGGTCTCCAAGTTTGCCGACATCGACACCAACAGCGGTCCCGGTATCGGCAATCTCACCTTCGACGCCGCTCATCGCCAGTTCTTCGCTTCCGATCTCGACACCGGCCTGATCCATCGCATCGATGCCACCGGTACGCTGATCGACAGCTTCGACCACGGCGTTGCCGGGCGCCCGGCGCATGGGCTAGCTCCGATCGCCGACGATGGTTCGGTGATGGACATACAGGGTGCGGCTTTCGACAGCGAAGACCCCGACAGCTGGGGCTACACGCAGGACGAGCGCCGCATCTGGGCCGTCTCCTATCATGGCGGCCGGCTTTATTATTCGGTCGGTGAAAAGTCTGAAATCTGGTCGGTGGGCATTGCCCGCAACGGCAGTTTTGCCGGCGACCCGCGTTGGGAACTGACGGTCAAGGCCGACAAGGACTACGCCGTCACCGACATCGCCTTCGACAACAGCGGCTTCATGTACCTGGCCCAGCGCGGCCCGGTCGAGAACCGCTACGATTACAGCCAGTTCGCCGATTCCGGCAAGGGCGAGGTCATCCGCTACTTCAGAGAGAACCCGGACGATCCGGAAACGGAATCGGTCTGGGTCGAAGTGCCGCAGGAATATGCGGTCGGCTTCCCGCAGGGCAACCGGCAGTCGGCCGGCGGTCTCGACCTGCAGTATGGCTATGATTCCGACGGCACTCTCGACACATCGGTCTGCACGCAGACGCTGGTCAACACCGGCGACAAATTGCGCGACAATCCGGCTCTCGCCGAACAGCTCGCCGCCGGCGGGCCGCTCGCCGTGCACGGCGTGCAGATCACGCCGAAAGAGCTGGTCAAGCCGGCCAATGTGCCGCCCTTCGGCTCCTGGTTCGTCGACTTCGACGGCTATTTCGAAGACCCGGCGGTCGAGGGTCATGTCGGCGACGTTGCCGTCTGGCATCCTTGCGAGGGCCGCGCCGGCTATTATGAAGAAATCCCGGGCGGCTACCTGCCCCCCTTCTACCCGCCGGACTTCCCACCGCCCGGCAATCTGCCTCCGTGCATCGATGTCGAGGATATCAGGTATTACTGTACGCCTCGCGGCCTCCAGGCCGATCTCTATCTCCATGACCGTGCCGGCTTCGGCGGCGATTCGATAAAGGCCCAACCTTCGAATGAGACAAAGTCCAGGACGCCAGGCGTCGGGGTGACATCATCCCAGTCGCATGCGCCCGGCCAGCCTTACACGATCGACATTACTGGCCACTATCCGGGCGACAGAGTGGATGTTGGACTTTGCTTCTACAGGAAGTCCGACAAGGACAAGGGTGGCTACTACCCTTGCTGCAAGATGATCTTGCCGCTCCGAACCCCAGCCGTCAGCTGCGAACGTTGAGGAGGGGAAGATGAAAAATCTCGCACTCTCCCCATTCGCAACCAACACTCAAGAAACCATCGTGGAGACGATCATGAAACCCCTGTCATACGCCAGGCGCGGCGCGCGCTGGCTGATGGCGGCCGGTATCGCGGTCGCCATGCTAACCCCGGTGCAAGGCTTTGCGGAAGGCGCTGCCCCGATCACCCCGGAGCTGAAGCTCGATCTCGACAGTTCGCGCGTCATCACTCCGAGGCCCGACCGGGTCGTGCCCTTCTTCACCAAGAAAGGCACTCAACGAGGCTGCGACTACGTCGTCTATTCGCTGAGCTTCGGCCTGCGCGGCGATCCGCAGGGCCTTGCCGACCCGAGCCTTGAGGCCAGGCTGAAGAAGGTCCGGGTCGACTTCAAGGACCAGCTTCCGCACGGCCTTGAGATCGTCAACGTCAATGTGTCCGGCGACGGCACGGATTCATCCGGCGGACCACTGCCGGGCGCGACGATCAGCACCTCGGCGGGTCCCAACGATACCGCTGTTGTTTCAGACTTCCGCATCTCCACTTCCGATCTCGACGGCGCCGGCGCTCCCAACGAGCGCGTCATCAACTTCAAGATCACGGCCAAGATCGATCATGCGGCATTTCCCGCGCCGACGATCGTCGACAACCAGGGGATGATCAAGGTGACCGCCGGACCGGGCACCGGGACCATCATCCCGTCGCAGGATCCGAGCAAGCCCGACGACGGCGATTTCAAGACCGGCGTGAAGACCTCGATCAAGATCGACGTCACCAAGTGCAACCCACCGCCGCCACCTCCCGGCAAGGAATGCTTCAAGGTGGAACGCGGCACGGTCGATTGCGTGCCCGGCGGCGGTGCCTTCATCTACCACATGCCGGTCGGCCCGGAGATGGGCGGCAAATGGGTGCAGGTTTCGACGACCACATCAGGCATCACCATCATCCCCGACACGCAACTGGTGCCGGCGGGCGGCGGTGTGCTCAACTGGAAGATCGTCGGCGCATCGCCCGGCGACGTCATCCACCTCATCGTCACCGGCATCGAAACCTATGCCGGTCCGAAGGAAGGCTGGGGCCTGTGCTGCACGCAGACCATCGACATCGTCATCCCGCGTGACCAGAGGTGCCCGCCCAAGGACAAGGAGCCCGACCTCAAGGTTGAGAAACGCGCCGACGTGACGCGTTGCACGATGGGCGGCGGCTGCGACTTCACCATCAGGGTCACCAATGTCGGCACCAGTGCCTACCACGGCAAGATCGTGCTCGACGAGGTGACGCTGCCGGCCGGCTCGACACTCGATTCAGGGCCCAATCCGCCCTGGGTCTGCGTACCCGGCACCACCCCTATGATTTGCACCCATCCGGTGACCACGCTCAATCCGGGGGCCTCCGTCGACCTCAAGCTCGGCTTCAAGCCGGCCGGAGGCTGGCAAGGCAGCGTCTTGCGCAACTGCGCCACCTATAATTACGGCGCCAGCGACAAGCCACTGTTCGGCAGCCAGTCGAACGACCGCGGCTGTGCCTCGATCCCGGTCTGCCGACGTGGCGACCGTGACCGCGACTGCCGGCCGCCGGTCGAAAAGAAGGTCGACCTGATCCTGAAGAAGCGTGCCCGTATCCCGGTCTGCACGGCCGACGGCATCTGCTACTTCGTGATCGACATCATCAACAACGGCAGCGCCACCTACAATGGACCGCTGACGGTCATCGACAATTATCCCGGCGGCGCGCCAGCCTCCTCGACCTTCGGCCCGAGCCCGCCATGGACCTGCGCACCAACCGGCCCCGGGCTGTTCCGCTGCGACAATGCGGGCATCTCGCTGCCTCCGGGCGGCTCGACGCCGATCGTCGTCAAGGCGGTCATGCCGGCCGGCTACCAGTCGGACACTGTCGAGAATTGCGCGACGGTGAAGCCCATCCCCGGTGAAAACGATCTCACCAACAACAAGGCCTGCGCAAAGGAACGCTTCCGTCATCCCAATGGCGGCAAGCCGACCTTGCGCATCACCAAGGTGTGCAACGGCTCGCTCGCCGGCGCTGCGGTCATCTCTTGCCGCATCACCGTCATCAGCCTTGGCACCGCTGCCCCCACCGGCCCGGTGCGGGTCAACGATGCCGCCACGCTGGTTGCCGGCGGCGCGCCTGTCCAGATCCAAACCGTCACCCCTGACGGTGCGGAATGGGCGTGTGGACCGGTTCCGGCCAACGCGCTGTCGTGCCAGATTCCCGGTGCCGTCATGGTACCTGGAACCAGCCGCCACTTCGACGTGACGGTCTCGGCCAATGGCGCGTTCGAAAACTGCGCGCGCGGCTCCTATGGGCCGGCACCGGGCGACGACGTCGTCTATCCCTTTGGCCAGGCCTGCGCCAAGGGCGGCGGTTCTTCGACCATCCGTGTCGAAAAGACCGGCGACCGTGAATGCAGGCTCGGCCAACCCTGTTCGTTCGAGATCACCATCACCAATGACGGAACGACCCCCTTCTCCGGGCCGGTCCGCATTGGCGATGCGATCGGCGTGGAGGGTCTCGGCAGGCTGGAAGGCGTTGAGATCACGTCGATCGATCCGCCCTTTGGCTGTTCGCCGGAACCGGCAATCTTGCCACTGTCCTGCATTGCCAATTTGTCGCTCGGCGCCGGCGAAAGCCGGGTGCACCATGTCACCGTGGTCATTCCCGACGACGGTCGCCTGGCCAATCTGCAGGGCAATGTCAGCGGCCAGAACTGCGTCGGCGTGCTCTCTCCCGACACACGGGTGCAAGGCGGTGGCGACGTGCTTTCCGACGACCAGGCCAACATCGAGGGCGATCGCGGCAAGGCCTATGCCTGCCATCCCTTCACCATTGGCCAGGAGACGAAGAAGGAATGCTCGCAAGGCTTCGTCATGAACGATGCCGGCCGCTGCGTTTGCCCGGAAGGCACCACCTACCGCAACGGCCAGTGCTCGCCGGGCGGTGGTATCGTGCCGAAGCCGGAACAGCCGAAGCGCTGTGTGCTGCTCGAAGGCCAGATCCGCACCGAGGACGGCCGTTGCGTCTGCCCACGCGGAACCGGGCTCGAGAACGGCAGATGTGTCAGGACCGACAAGCCCGAGCAGTGCACCATCCGTGGCCAGGTCCACAATGCGGATGGCGATTGTGTCTGCCCCAGGGGAACCGAGATCAGGGGCAATGCCTGCCGCCCGATCCAGCCAAAGCCTGAGCAGTGCACGATCCGTGGTCAGGTTCACGACGCCGATGGAGACTGCGTCTGCCCGAGAGGGACCGAGGTGCGCAATGGTGCCTGCCGCCCGATCCGGCCAAAGCCTGAGCAGTGCATCATCCGTGGTCAGATCCACGACGCGGATGGCGATTGTGTCTGCCCAAGGGGTACCGAGGTCAGAAACGGCGCCTGCCGTCCGATCCGGCCAAAGCCTGAGCAGTGCACGATCCGTGGTCAGGTCCACGACGCCAACGGCATTTGTGTCTGCCCGAGGGGTACCGAGGTGCGGGGCAATGCCTGCCGGCGCAAGCAGCCGACGCAGGAGCAATGCGACATACGCGGCCAGGTCCACAACAAGCGCGGCGAGTGTGTCTGCCCGCGTGGGACGCAGGTGATCAACGGCGCATGCCGCAAGCCCAGACAGGAGGTGGAATGCGCACCGGGCTCGCAGATGATCAACGGCCAATGCCAGCCGATCATCAGGCGGCGCTGCCCGGAAGGCACGATCGGGCGCTATCCGAACTGCCGGCCCGTCCGCGGACAACCGTCGCTGGAGCTCAACCCCGGCCTGCTGCTGCAGCAGGTACTGCCACGGAGCAGGCCGCAGGTCGAACAGCGGCAGGATCCGGCTCAAGACAGAATCCTGAAGCTCCAGCAGCAATAACCACTGCTCGACACGAGACCAGAAACCCGCCGGAGCAATTCGGCGGGTTTTTCTTCGTAGCTGTGGGGGCAAGCGGGAATTGGCCGCACGTGATCGGGGATGCTGGCACGTCAGCCTGCGCGGTGCCCGCGCCTGCACCCTCGACAAGTCGGCTGTGGCACATTAGGCAGTCGATAGGGTGGCCGAACGAGAAGGACACTCGGAAAGGCCGCACCCATGAGCAGAAAGACCCTGATTGCACCATCGGTGCTGGCGTCGGATTTTTCCAAACTCGGCGATGAGGTCGAAGCGGTGGCGGCGGCCGGCGCCGACTGGATCCATCTTGATGTTATGGACGGGCATTTCGTGCCCAACATCACCTTTGGCCCGCCGGTGATCAAGGCGATCCGCAACCGCACCAAGGCCTTCTTCGACTGCCATCTGATGATTGCCCCGGCCGACCCCTATCTGGCCGCTTTCGCCGAGGCCGGCTGCGACGGTTTGACCGTCCATGCCGAGGCCGGCCCGCATCTTGACCGCTCGCTGCAGACCATCAGGAACCTTGGCAAGAAGGCCGGTGTGTCGCTCAATCCGGCGACGCCGGAAAGCGTGGTCGAA
This sequence comes from Mesorhizobium sp. M0518, assembly GCF_040321125.1. Lineage (NCBI taxonomy): Bacteria > Pseudomonadati > Pseudomonadota > Alphaproteobacteria > Hyphomicrobiales > Phyllobacteriaceae > Mesorhizobium > Mesorhizobium sp. M0518. The sequence goes on along the minus strand of NZ_JAMYQY010000008.1, from coordinate 237,888 downwards.
TATGTGCTCGACCGGCTCGACCTGATCCTGATCATGACCGTCAATCCGGGCTTCGGCGGCCAGGCCTTCATCCCGGCGGTTGTCGACAAGGTGAAGCGGGTCAAGGCCCTGATCGGCGGCCGGCCGATCCGCATCGAGATCGACGGCGGTGTTTCAGCCGAAACCGCGCCGCTGGTCACCGCTGCCGGCGCCGACGTGCTGGTGGCGGGCGCCTACATCTTCAAGGGCGGCAGCGTCGAGGCTTATCGCCAGAACATCCAGGCGATCAGGACGGCAGCCGACAACGCAGCCGGCTGACCGGCGGTGTTCCCGCGGTCGGCCCGACATGCCGGCTAAGGTTCTGGTCCCGGGCGGGGCTTGTGAATATCTGATGCGTAACGGCATCGGGCTGAGCGGTTGCCTGATTCGGTCTCAAGGTCCGCCGGCCTATGCCCAAAGCAGACAGTTGATCTCGCGCGCATACAAAAGAACAGAAAGACAGATTCTCCTGCGTGCATACAAAACATGTTAAGTTTCCACAGGTTGTGAAAATGCGCGGAATTACAGCATTGCACTCCGGAATGCCGCATATTCCTTTGTGCTAAAGTACAATAACGTGATCTTCTGCTTGAGCAGGCGAATGCTCGCGCTGTATGGTACAAGTACGAGACGGCGGATGCTTTCAGACTCGAATCGCCCAGGCCAAGTCTTGGGGACAAGGAGTCGCTATGACATACGGAGCTGCCAATCTGAACGACGACGCTGCGGGACCGAAGAGCACGCTTGCCAGTACGGTCTATCAGCAATTGCGGGACGATCTTCTCGGCGGTGTCCTTGAAACCGAGAGCAAACTGCGGGTCGAATGGGTTGTCTCCAAATATGGGGCCGGCGCCTCACCTGTCCGCGAGGCTCTCAATCGCCTCGCCTCGGAAGGACTTCTCGGCCGGCACGACCAGCGCGGCTTCTTCATCATGCCGGTCAGTGCGCCGGAACTCGAAGAGCTGACGCGCACCCGCTGCTGGCTCGAGGAGCGGGCGCTTCGCGAATCCATCGTCCACCGCACCGCCGAATGGGAAGAACAACTCGTGCTGGCGCTGCATCGCCTGGGCCGTGCGTCACGTTTTTCGCCGCAGAACCTCGTCTCGCTCAATCCCGATTGGGAGAGGCTGCATCGCATCTTTCACAGGGTGCTGATTTCGGCCTGCCGGTCGCAATGGCTGGTGGGGTTTTGCGACCAGCTCTCCGATCACGCCTATCGCTACCGGCAAATGGCCAATGATGGCGAAGGCGTCCAGCGCGACGATTTCGGCGAGCATCGCCTGATCGCCGAATGTGCCCTGGACGGCAATGCCGACGGTGCCGTCGAGGCACTGCTCAACCACTACCGGTTGACTGCCGCCATGTGCATGAAGCGCTTCGAGCAGGACGACGAAACGAAGGAACTCGCCGGCAAACGCGCTCGGCGATAGCAGTCGTTTCCTGGCGGGTCTCTTGCGCTCGTTTCTTGCGCTCAGCCTGCGTGGAGAGCGGCTGGCGTGAACTGCTGTCGGCGGGCTTGACGGCGCGGCCAAGAACCGCGAACTCTCGCCGCCGAGGCATGCCGCGACAGGCGCATGCTCAGCGCCGTAGCACCCCAGGAAGTCTTCATGAGCAATCATCTGTTCGATGCGTTCCGGTCCCGGATGCCGGCGCCAGCGCGCTTGCTGATGGAGACCGATGATGGCCGCTTGCTCACCTATGGCGATATGCTGGCCCGCTCTGCGCAGCTTGCGCATGCGCTCTTGCAACTGGATGTCGAACCCGGTGACCGCATTGCCGTGCAGGTCGAGAAGAGCCCGGAAGCGGTCATGCTCTATCTCGCCTGCTTGCGAGCCGGCGCCGTCTTCCTGCCGCTCAACACCGCCTATACGCTGGCCGAGCTGGAGTATTTCTTCGGCGACGCGGAACCACGCCTGGTCGTCTGCGATCCGGCAAGAGCGGCCGATATCGGCGCGCTGGCGGAAAAGACGGGCGCCGTCACCGTCACGCTCGGCCGCGACGGCCGGGGATCGCTGACCGACCAGGCCTCGCGGCTGCCGACGGATTTTCATGACGTGGCGCGCGGGTCGGATGACCTCGCGGCAATCCTCTACACGTCGGGAACCACCGGCCGTTCGAAAGGCGCCATGCTCAGCCACGAGAACCTTGCTTCGAACGCGCGCGTGCTGGTCGAGCACTGGCGTTTCACTGGAGACGACGTGCTGATCCACGCATTGCCGATCTTCCACACGCACGGCCTGTTCGTCGCCACCAATGTCGTCCTGATGGCCGGCGCCTCGATGCTGTTCGAGCAGAAGTTCGATCCGGCCCGCATCGTCTCGCTGATGCCGCGTGCCACGGCCCTGATGGGCGTGCCGACCTTCTACGTGCGCCTGCTGCAGCAGGATGGGCTGGCCCATGAGGCGGCAAAAAACATCCGTGTGTTCATTTCCGGCTCGGCGCCGCTTTTGGCCGAGACGCACAAGGCCTGGCGCGAGCGCACCGGCCACGCGATCCTCGAACGCTACGGCATGACCGAGACCAACATGAACACCTCGAACCCCTATGAGGGCGAGCGGCGCGCCGGTACGGTCGGGTTCCCCTTGCCCGGCGTCACGCTTCGCATCGCCGATCCCGACAGCGGCGCAGCACTTGCGCAGGGTGAGGTCGGCATGATCGAGGTCAAAGGCCCCAACGTCTTCGGCGGCTATTGGCGTATGCCGGAGAAGACCAAGGCGGAATTCCGCGCCGACGGTTTTTTCATCACCGGCGATCTCGGTATGGTCGACGCCGACGGCTACGTCCACATTGTCGGCCGCGGCAAGGACCTGATCATATCGGGCGGCTACAATATCTATCCGAAGGAACTCGAAAGCGAGATCGACGCGCTCGACGGGGTTAGCGAAAGCGCCGTCATCGGCGTTGCCCATCCGGATTTCGGCGAAGGCGTCACCGCCGTCGTCGTGCGTGCGCCGTCATCGCCGATCACCGATGCCGAAATTCTCGGCGCCATCGCCGGGCGGGTGGCGAAATACAAGCACCCGAAGCGGGTGATCTTCGTCGATGAACTGCCGCGCAACACCATGGGCAAGGTACAGAAGAACCTGCTGCGCGACACCTACAAGGACATATACGCATCATAGTTGCGCTGGGGCAGGGGCGCCTTACTCCTTGCGCGGCCTTTCGGCCCGGCTGCCGGAACCCCACAAGGCGCGCTTCAGCAGGTTGCGCTTGCGTGGGGCGAGATTGATGTCGCTGACAAGCTTGGCGCCGCCCTCGCGCCGTTCGAGGGTGATCTTGCGGCTGTGGAAGGCTTCCAGCTCGGCCCGGTGCGCCACGCTGATGATGGTGACATCAGGCAATTCGCGGATCACCGTCGCCATCATGGTGTCCTGGCTCTTCTCGTCGAGCGCCGAGGTTGCTTCATCCAGCACGACGATATCGGGGCGGTGCAGCAGCAGGCGCGCGAAGGCGAGGCGCTGCTTTTCGCCGCCCGACAGCGTCTGGTCCCATGGCGCTTCTTCCTTGATCCTTTCGGCAAGATAGGCAAGGCCGACCTTGTCGAGGGCGGCCTTGATCTGTTTGATCGTCCACTTGTCCGCCGCCGCGGGATAGGCGACCGCGCGGCGAAGCGTGCCCGAGGGGATGTAGGGGCGTTGCGGCAGCATGAACAGTCGCCTGCCGGCGTGGAAATTGACGCCGCCGCCGCCCCACGGCCATAGGCCCGCGACGGCCCGCACCAGCGTCGACTTGCCTGAGCCGGATTCGCCGGCCACCAGCACCCGCTCACCGGGTTCGATTGCAACCTCGGTCTCCTTGACCACGGCGGTGCCGTCGTCGAGCGTGACGGAGAGATTGTCGAGGCTGAGCATCGCACCGTCATCGGTTTCGCCGTGCTGGATGCGTCCGAGCGCGTCGCTTTGCTCCGCACGCTCGAGCCCGTCGAGCGACATCATCAGCGAAGCTATGCGCCGCGCGGAGGCGTTCCAGTCGGCAAGACGCGGGTAGTTGTCGACCAGCCATCCGAACGCGCCTTGCACGATACCAAAGGCAGACGCTGCCTGCATCACCTCGCCAAGCGTCATTGAGCCTTCGAGGAATTTTGGCGCGCACAGCAGGATCGGCACGACCGGCGCAAACAGGCTCGATCCCTGCGACACCGCCGCCGTGCGCATGTGCTGGCCTGTCAGCAGCGCCCATTGCCTCAGCACATGGCCGAAATTCCTGTCGATGCCGCTGCGCTCCTCCTCCTCGCCGCCCAGCAAGGCGATGCTCTCGCCGTTTTCGCGCACGCGCGTCAGCGTGTAGCGCAATTCGGCCTCCGCCTGGTTCTTCCGCTCGGAGAGCTGGACGAAATTGCGGCCGATGACCACCATCGAGGTCGAGGTGATGGCGGCATAGATCATCGCGGTGATGACCAGGAAGCCGGGAATGGTAATGCTCTCGCCGCCGATCGGCAGGGTGAGCGCGCCGCCGATGGTCCACAGCACGACGATGAAGGTCGAGGCCGACAGGAACGCGTTGAGAACGCCGGCGATGAAATCGACCGGCGACTCGGTGGCGATGCGCAAATCCTCGGTCATGCGGGCCTCGGGGTTCTGGTGGTCGCCGCCGACGAGGTTCAGTTGGTAGTAGCGACCGCTTGCCAGCCAGCGCGCAATGACCGCAGTGGTCAGCCAGGAACGCCAGCGGCGCTGGATCGTCATGCGCAGGTAGACCTGCGCGACGACAAGGCTGCCGCTGCAGATCACCAGCGGCACGAAGACGGCGCTGAGGAAATAGACGCTGCGGGCGTTGCGCTGCTCGAGCGCATCGAACATCGAGCGGTTCCAGACATTGATGCCATACTGGAAGCCGATATTGATGCAGATCAGCAGCAGCACCCCTATCGTCAATGGCCAAGCGAGCCGGTCGCCGCGCCGGCTCCAGTAACCGCGCGCGCTGATCCAGAAACGCCGCAGCAGATATTTCTTGCGCGCCTGCTCGGCCTCTTCGGGCGTCAGTTGCGGATCGGGCTCGACAGCCTCCGGCGGTGGCCCCGGCTGGCCGTCGACCTCCGGGGCAGCCTCGGCAGTCGACGGTTTTTTTTCGCGCAAATCGTCGTGGCGCGGCCTCTGGTCACGCGGCGCTTGCTGGCGCGGCTTCAAGGCGCCGCGCGGTTTGATGCCGTCGGCCTGTTTCAATTTGGGTTTCGCCTCGGACATACGCTCCGACAACGACCTCAAAATCAAAAGGTTTCATGACGTCAGCCGACTTGAACCTGAAATCAACGCGCAGTGTCGGAGCCGGCCGCAAAAACCTTTTCACCGCCGATCCAGACGCCCTTCGTGTCGAGATCGTCCGACAGCGCGACAATATCCGCAGCCGTGCCGTTGGCGAATCGGCCAAGCCGGTGCGACTGGCCGATTGCTTGGGCCGGATAGAGTGAGGCCATGCGCAAAGCCTCGGAAAGCTCGACCCCGACGACGCGGTGGATGAAACGAACGGCCGAGATCATATCGAGATCGGCGCCCGCCAGCGTTCCGTCGGCCAGCCTCAGGCTGCCGTCCCTTCGATAGATGGTGCGGCCGTTGAGCGTGAACGACGTCATGTCGGTGCCGATTGTCGCCATGGCGTCGGTGACCAGCACGATCCTGGCCGGCCCCTGCTTGGCGCGCAGCGCGATCTTGATGGTGGCCGGGTCGACATGGATGCCGTCGGCGATGAGACCGGCGGACAAGCTGCCGATGTCGATGGCAGCCCCCGCCAGTCCAGGTTCGCGATTGCCGATCTGGCTCATCGCGTTGAACAGATGGGTGACCATCGAGGCGCCGGCCGCGGCAAAGGCGCTGGCGGTGGCATAGCCGGTACCGGAGTGGCCAAGGCTGACGATGATGCCGGCCCTGGCGAGTGCCGCGACGCGCGCCGGCTCGACGGATTCAGGGGCAATGGTGGTGAGCAGCACCGGTAGTTTTTGCCGCGCGGCGATCAGCATCGCCTGGTCGGCGTCCGTCATCGGCCGGATCAGCGCCGGATCATGTGCGCCCTTGCGGGCGACCGACAGATGTGGGCCTTCGAGATGCAGTCCGAGAAACCCAGGCACCTTCTGGCGCGCCGCTGCCTCGCCGGCGGCGACAGCGGCGGCCGTGATTGCAGGCGTGTCGGTGATCAGCGTCGGCAGCAGCGCCGTCGTGCCGAAGGGCGCATGTGCGCGGCAGATGGTCTCGATGGAAGCGACATCGGGGTGGTCGTTGAGCATGACGCCGCCGCCGCCATTGACCTGCAGGTCGACGAACCCCGGCACCAGAAGGCCGCCGCCGGTGTCGACGACGCGGATATCCGAGGGGATAGCGCCGGTGGGCAAAATGGCCTCGACGAGACCGTCGCGCACGACAAGTGCGTGGCCTTCATGCCAGTCGTCCCCATCGAAAATCCGGGCGCCAGTCAGGGCAAAGCGATCGCTCATACTGTCTCCGTCACCTTGCGAAGATTGCGCGGCGTGTCCGGGTCGAGACCGCGATGGCGGGCAAAGGCCTCGACGAACATGTAGAAGGAGACGATCAGCGTCAGCGGATCGGTCAGCGGATGGCCGGTGGCGACATGCGGCAGGCGCACGGCGCGTTTGCCAAGTGACGAGGTGACGAACACCGGCGCGCCCTTGGCCGCCAGGCTGTCGGCGGCCTCGGCGATGGACGGCTCGGAGGCGTCGCGCGCGGCCAGCGCCAGCACCGGAAAATCGGGGCCGATCAGCGCCAGCGGGCCGTGCATGACTTCGGCCGCGCTGTAGGCCTCGGCATGCATGCCGCAGGTCTCCTTGAATTTGAGCGCCGCTTCGTTGGCCATCGCCGCCGACGGTCCGCGGCCGAGGATGAACAGCGACTTCTGCTTCTCGATCGTCTCAGACAGCACGCTCATCCAGTCGCAGGCGATCGCCTTGCTGAAATGTTCCGGCAGGCGGGCAAGTGCGGCCAACAGCGCATCGTCGCCGGTGGCATGCGCCATCAAGGCAAGACCAGCCACAGTGGAATTGATGAAGGTCTTGGTGGCCGCGACGCTGCGCTCGGGGCCGGCCAGGATATCGATCGCATAGTCCGATGCGCGCGCCAGCGGCGAATCGGCGGTGTTGGTGATGGCGATGGTCAGCGCGCCCCCCGCCCGCGCGGTTTCGGCCATGGCGACGATATCGGGGCTCTTGCCCGACTGCGAGATCGCCAGGCAGGCCGAGCCGGCGAGCCTGAGCTTGCGGCCGTAGATCGAGGCGATCGATGGGCCGACCGATGCGACCGCCAGGCCGGCGGTCAGCTCGACGGCGTATTTCATGAAGGTGGCGGCATGGTCGGAGGAGCCGCGTGCCACGGTGACGACGAACTGCGGGTCGCGTTCGCGGATGCCGCGCCCGGCCTCGGTCAGCACGGCGCCGGAGCCGTCGAGCAGGCGGGCGACCGCTTGCGGGACCTCCTCGATCTCGCGCCGCATATGGGTCATTTCGGTCGTGCTCATGGTCGGCCCTCTTCGCTCGGCCCTGTCAGCCGCAGTTCGGCGACGAAATCATAGGCGTCGCCCCGGTAGATGGAGCGGGTGAATTCGATCACCTTGCCGCTCGCCAGATAGGAGATGCGTTCGATGTGCAGGCCGGCAATGCCTGGCGGCACTTCGAGCAGGCGCGCGTCGCTGTCGCCGAGATTGGCGGCGGAAATGCGCTGCACCGCCCGCACCGGCCGGTTGCCGGTCAATTCCAGCGCCGCATAGAGCGAGGAGCCTATATCAGCCGGATCGGGCAACACGCTGGCCGACAGCGAGGCGCGCTCGATCGCCAGCGGCGTGTCGTTAGCGATGCGCAGGCGCGCCACGCGCGCCACCAGTTCGCTCGAGGACAGGCCGAGCACCATCATCTCGTCGGGCGAAGGTGCGTAAAGGCCGCGGTCGAGCCATGCCGAACGCACAGCCATGCCGCGCCGCGCCATGTCTTCGGTGAACGAGGTCAGCCGCGATAGCGACTGTTCGACACGCTCCATGCGCGGCGCCACGAAAGTGCCGGAGCCGTGGCGCTGCACCAGGATGCCGCCCTTGACGAGGTCCTGCACCGCCTTGCGCACGGTGACCCGCGAAATATCGGCCTTGGTGGCGATGTCGCGCTCGGAAGGCAGCGCGTCGCCCGGCCCGATCAGGCCGCGATTGACCGCGTCCTCGATGCTCTTGCGAAGCTGCAGATAAAGCGGCGCGCCGCTTTGCGCCTGATGTTTGAGCGTGGCGAAGATCTGGTCGGCGGCCTCGCTCATCGAGCTGCCTCCGCGTGTCCGGCGAAAAGGCGAACCGCCATCTGCACCGCGCCGCCCAGCGCGTCGTCGAGCGGCGGCTTCAGCAGCGCCCGATAGCGGGCAGACAGCCGCGGCGCGTAGAGCGGCGCCAGCCCGCCGAGCAGGCACAGCGGCGCGTCGTCGGCAAGGTCGAGCGCGCCGAGCGAGGCTTCGACGTCGGCGACCACCCTGTCGAGGATCCAGTTGGCGACGCTGTCGCCCTTTTCGGCATGCTCGAACACCTTGGGTGCGAAGCCGCCGAAGTCGCCCGGCTTGGCATTGGTGGTGAATTCGACGACGTCCTCCGGGTTGTTGCGGAAGACGGCCAGCATGCTCTGGGTCAGCGGCGAACCGGCGCGAACGCCATCATAGGCAAGCAGTGTCTGTTCGAGCAGGTCGCGGCCGATACGGGCGCCGCTGCCCTGGTCGCCAACCTGGAAGCCCCAGCCGCCGATGGCGCGCGATTTGCCTTGTCTGCGCGCCATATAGGCGGTGCCGGTGCCGAAGATCGCCATGGCGCCGTCGCCGGAGCCGACAGCGCCTTCCAGCGCGATCTCGGCGTCGGTCTCGACGCGGCTGATGCTGAATGGCAGGATCGCTTCAAGCTGCTGCCGGTAGGTGCCGACATTGGCGCCGGCAAGGCCGAGAATTGCGGGTGTTTGCGAGATCAGTTCCGGATCCTGCCCGGCGGCGAGGAACGCCTGCCTGGCGGCCTCGACGATGTTCGAGCGGGCGCCGGTCAGGTCGGTGCGTATGTTGGCGGCGCCGCTTTTGGCGCGGCCAACAACAGTGCCATCCGCTGTTGCCAGGGCAGCCCTGCAGCTGGTGCCGCCACCATCGATTCCGAGCACGAGATTCACGTGGTTTCTCCTCCATGCGGATAATACCAATAAAATACCAATAGCCAAGGGTTAATTTCCGTTTCAAAAAGATTAAGCCGTATTTTATTGAAAAACCTATGCATTTCGTCGGCTCAGCGATTTCTGGCCAGCGAATTCGTTAATGCGTGTGGACAAGTGGTATTTTTTTGGTATTGTTCTGGTATTGGAGGAACCGGGATGGCCGAAACGCGCACCGAAGCGCTTCACCAGAATGCCGAGGGGCTGGATATCCAAGCCCCGGACGCCATCCTTTCCTATTTGGCCGACGCGCAGATCGAAGCCGCAAAAGTTGTGCGCCATGCCATCCCGTCCATCGCCAGGGCAGCAGAAATCATCGCCGGTGGGTTGAAGAGTGGCGGCAAGCTTGCCTATGCGGCGGCCGGCAGCTCCGGCCTGATGGCGCTGGCCGATGCGCTTGAATTGCCCGGCACCTTCGGTATTCACCGCGACCGCATTGCTATCCTGATCGCCGGCGGCGACGACGCTTTCCGCACATTGGCCGGCGGGCCGGAAGACGATACCGAGGAGGCCGCGGCAGCGGTCGCCAAGGCCGGCCTCGGCAAGGGCGACTGCCTGATCGCCATTTCCGCCAGCGGCACGACGCCCTATGCCGTCAAGGCGATCGAGGAAGCCGCCCGTCGGGGCGCCGCCACCATCGGCATCGCCAACAACAGGGACTCTGCGCTGCTGCGCCAGGCACAAACCGCCATCCTGCTCGAAACACCGCCGGAACTGATCGCCGGCTCTACGCGCATGGGCGCCGGCACTGCCCAGAAGATCGCGCTCAACATGCTGTCGACGCTGACCGCCATCCATCTCGGCCATGTGCATGACGGCTACATGGTCAATCTCATGGCCGACAACATCAAGCTGCGCGACCGCGCGGCGCGCATCGTCGCCGCGATCAGCGGGCGCGGCACGGACGAAGCGGCCCGTCTGCTCGAGAAGAGCGGCGGCGCGGTCAAGACCGCCATTCTGCTCGCAGCAGGCGCCGACAGCACTGACGCGGCGCAGAAGATACTGGAAGAGGCCGGCCAGAAGCTGCGGCCGGCCCTTTCCGCTATAGAGGGGAGCAAGGGGCGCACTGCCTCCGTTCTCATCAAAACCGAACCTGAAAAAGGTCAACAGGGAGACTGAGCATGACAACGAAACTACTGACGGCACTGCTTTTGGGCACCAGCATTCTCGGCTCGGCCGGGGTTGCTTCTGCCGCAGACGTAACGCTCAACATCGAAAGCTGGCGCGGTGACGACCTTGCCATCTGGAAGGACAAGCTGATCCCGGCCTTCGAAGCCAAGAACCCGGGCATCAAGGTGGTGTTCGCGCCGTCGGCTCCGACCGAATATGACGCAGCGCTCGGCGCCAAGCTCGCCGCCGGCTCGGCGGGCGACCTGATCACCTGCCGCCCATTCGACAAGTCGCTCGAGCTGTTCAAGAAGGGCAACCTTGCCGATCTCTCGGCGCTGCCCGGCATGGAGAACTTCTCGCCCGTGGCAAAGTCCGCCTGGCAGACCGACGACGGCAAGGCGAGCTTCTGCGTGCCGATGGCCTCGGTCATTCACGGCTTCATCTACAACAAGGACGCCTTCGAAAAGCTCGGCATCAAGGTGCCGGAGACCCGCGACGAGTTCTTCGCCGCGCTCGAGAAGATCAAGGCCGACGGCACCTACATCCCGATGGCGATGGGCACCAAGGATCTCTGGGAAGCCGCGACCATGGGCTACCAGAACATCGGCCCGAACTACTGGAAGGGCGAGGACGGCCGCGCAGCGCTGATCAAGGGCGATCAGAAGCTGACCGACAAGGACTGGGTCGCGCCGTATGAGGAACTGGCCAAGTGGAAGCCTTATCTGGGTGACGGTTTCGAGGCGCAGACCTATCCGGACAGCCAGAACCTGTTCACGCTCGGCCGCGCCGCCATCTACCCGGCCGGCTCGTGGGAAATCGGCCTGTTCAACACCCAGGCCCAGTTCAAGATGGGCGCCTTCCCGCCGCCGGTCGAAAAGGCCGGCGACACCTGCTACATCTCCGACCATACCGATATCGGCATGGGCCTGAATGCGGCTTCGAAGAACGCCGATGCGGCCAAGACCTTCCTGTCCTGGGTCGCTTCGCCGGATTTCGCCACCATCTATGCCAACGCGCTGCCGGGCTTCTTCAGCCTGAACTCCGCGCCGGTGAAGATGGAAGACCCGCTGGCGCAGGAATTCGTCTCCTGGCGCGGCAAGTGCAAGTCGACGATCCGCTCGACCTACCAGATCCTGTCGCGCGGCACGCCGAACCTCGAGAACGAGACCTGGGTTGAATCGGCCAACGTCATCAACGGCACCGACACCCCGGACGCTGCAGCCAAGAAGCTGCAGACCGGTCTCGACAGCTGGTACAAGCCGGCCAAGTAAGCGCTCAGGCAACGAGATCGGCCGGGCGTATGCCTGGCCGGTCTCGGACTATCCTGGTTTTTCAGATTGCGATTGTCGGCACCGCCTCTCGGCCTTACCCTCGCTGTTGTGGGGCAAGGCTAGCTGACCAGTCGCAGGCCTTTGTTCTTGCCGCATCGGGCAAGAACGGTCGGGCCGTGCATCGAGGCATCATCTAGATCGATACCCTTTGGAACCGAGAGACGGCGGGGACCGAACTCATGGCCGCAGAAACACGACCGAAAAGACCGTTCCGCTGGCACATCGGCATCTTCCTGGCGCCGGCGGTGCTCGTCTACACGGCGATCATGATCCTGCCGCTCGCCGGCACGCTGCAGCTGTCGCTGTTCCGCAACATCGAGCAGCACCAGGTCTTCGTCGGGCTGCAAAACTTCCGCACCCTGTTCGGCGACCCCAACTGGTCGGTGGGTTTCTGGAACGCGCTCAGGAACAACACCTGGTTCTTCATCATCCACATGCTGGTGCAGAACCCGATCGGCGTCATGCTGGCCGCGCTGCTGTCCAGCCCGAGACTGAGATTCGCGGCCTTCTACCGCACGGCGATCTTCGTTCCGACGATCCTGTCCTTCGTCATCGTCGGCTTCGCCTGGAAGCTGATCCTGTCGCCGCTGTGGGGCGTGGCGCCGCATCTGATGGATCTTGTCGGCCTGAAAAGCTTGTTCACGCCGTGGCTGGGCAAGGAGCAATATGCTCTGACGGCGCTTAGCCTGATCTCGGTGTGGCAGTTCGTCGGCATCCCGATGATGCTGATCTACGCAGCCCTGCTGTCGATTCCCGAAGAGGTGATCGAGGCGGCCGAATGCGACGGCATTACCGGCCTGTCGCAGTTCTGGAAGATCAAGCTGCCGCTGATCCTGCCATCGATCGGCATCATCTCGATCCTCACCTTCGTCGGCAATTTCAACGCCTTCGACCTGATCTACACCGCGCAAGGGGCGCTCGCCGGGCCAAACTATTCGACCGACATTCTCGGCACCTTCCTCTATCGCGCCTTCTTCGGTTTCCAGCTGCAGACCGGCGACCCCAATATGGGCGCGGCGATCGCCACGATGATGTTCCTGATCATCCTCGGCGGCGTCTGCGTCTACCTCTTCCTCGTCCAGACGCGCCTGCGTCGCTACCAGTTCTGAGGGGCGAGATGTCGAGCTTGAACACCCCCCTCTGGCCTGCCGGCCGTCTCCCCCGCAAGGGGGGAGATTGGCAGCGTTGGCCTTGCCGGCCATCTTGCTGCGTTGGTGATTGGCGAAAGCAGTCGCGACATCCGATCTCCCCCCTTGCGGGGGAGATGTCCGGCAGGACAGAGGGGGGTGCCTTGGCGCCATTCCTTGGAAGTGTGCGTCAGGAGACCTCCCAATGAGCACCGCCACCCGTTCCGTGCCCCGCACCATCGGCGCCCACGCGATCCTGTTGACCTACACGGCGATCGCGCTGTTTCCGGTGATCCTCGTCATCATGAACTCGTTCAAGTCGCGCGCGGGCATCTTCGGCGCGCCGCTGACGCCGCCGACGCCCAAAACCTTCGACCTGATCGGCTACACGACGGTGATCGGCCAGGGCGACTTCATCCACTATTTCCAGAACAGCCTCGTCGTCACCGTCGCCTCGCTGTTCTTCGTGCTGTTGTTCGGCGCCATGGCGGCGTTCGCGCTGTCGGAATACCGCTTCCGCGGCAACTCGCTGATGGGGCTTTATCTGGCGCTCGGCATTATGATCCCGATCCGGCTGGGCACCGTCGCCATCCTGCAATTGATGGTGGCGAGCGGGCTGGTCAACACGCTGACGGCGCTGATCCTGGTCTACACCGCGCAGGGCCTGCCGCTTGCCGTGTTCATCCTGTCGGAATTCATGAAGCAGGTGTCCGACGATCTGAAGAATGCCGGCCGCATCGACGGCCTGTCCGAATACACCATCTTCTTCCGCCTGGTGCTGCCGCTGGTCAGGCCCTCGATGGCAACCGTCGCCGTCTTCACCATGATCCCGATCTGGAACGATCTGTGGTTCCCGCTGATCCTGGCGCCGTCAGAAGAAACCAAGACGGTGACGCTCGGCGCCCAGCTCTTCCTCGGCCAGTTCGTCACCAACTGGAACGCCATCCTGGCCGCACTGTCGCTGGCGATCATGCCGGTGCTGATCCTCTACGTCATCTTCTCGCGGCAGCTGATCCGCGGCATCACGTCCGGAGCCGTCAAGTGAACTCTGAAACACCTCTTCGCGTCGTCGTTGCCGGCCTCGGCAATATGGGCCGCAGCCACGCGCTGGCCTACCATGCCAATCCAGGTTTTCAGATCGCAGCGCTGATCAACCGCTCCGACGTGCCGCTGCCGGACAGGCTGTCGGGTTACGGCATAAGGCGCTCCTTCGATGAAGCCCTGCGTGACGAAAAGCCCGATGTCGCCTGCATCGCCACCTATTCCGACAGCCATGCCGACTATGCGGTGAGGGCGTTCGAGGCCGGTTGCCATGTCTTCGTCGAAAAGCCGCTGGCAACGACGGTGGCCGACGCCAAGCGCGTCGTCGCGGCGGCGAAGGCCAATGGCAGAAAACTGGTGATCGGCTATATCCTGCGCCATCACCCGTCCTGGATCAGGCTGATCGCCGAAGCGCGCAAGCTAAGCGGCCCCTACGTTTTCCGCATGAACCTCAATCAGCAATCCTCGGGCCACACCTGGGAGACGCACAAGCAGTTGATGCAGACGACGTCGCCGATCGTCGACTGCGGCGTGCACTATCTCGACGTCATGCTGCAGATCACCGATGCCAAACCGATCGAGGTGCGTGGCATGGGCGTGCGGCTGACCGAGGAGGTGGCACCCTCGATGTACAATTACGGCCATCTGCAGGTGCTGTTCGATGACGGGTCGGTCGGCTGGTATGAGGCCGGCTGGGGGCCGATGATTTCGGAAACGGCGTTCTTCGTGAAAGACGTGATCTCGCCCAAGGGCTGCGTATCGATCGTGATGAAGGAAGGCGTCAAGTCCGACGACATCGACACCCACACCAAGACCTCGACCATTCGCCTGCACAGCGCCGCGACCGGCGCGGACGGCAAGTTTCTCAAGGCCGACGAAATGCTGTCGATGGCAGGCGAACCCGGCCATCAGGACCTCTGCGACCTCGAACAGGCCTTCGTGCTGAAGGCGATCCGCGAGGATCTGGATCTCACCAAACATATGGACGACGCGGTCAAATCGCTCGCCGTCTGCCTTGCCGCAGACGAGAGCGTGCGCAGTGGAAAGGCGGTGCGATTGTGACCGCAGAATTGTCGTCACGGGTTGCATTCGCGCCCACATTCCAATCCGGAGGATCGCCGTGGGCTCGCTGAACATTGAGAACGTGAAAAAGGCCTTCGGGCCGGTCGAGGTGCTGAAGGGCATCAACCTCGAAGTGAACGACGGCGAATTCGTCGTCTTCGTCGGCCCGTCTGGCTGCGGCAAGTCGACCTTGCTCCGAGTCATTGCCGGACTGGAGGATTCGACCTCGGGCCGCGTCGTCATCGACGGCGCGGACGTCTCGGCCACGCCGCCGGCCAAGCGTGGCATCGCCATGGTGTTCCAGACCTATGCGCTCTACCCGCATCTGACGGTGAAGAACAATATGGGCCTTGGCCTCAAGCAGGCAGGAACGCCGGCGGCCGAAATCGAGCGCCGCATCGGCATCGCGTCATCGATGCTGTCGCTGGAGCCCTATCTCGAAAGACGGCCGGCCGAACTCTCCGGCGGCCAGCGCCAGCGCGTCGCCATCGGCCGCGCCGTGGTGCGCGAGCCAAAGCTTTTTCTCTTCGACGAGCCGCTTTCGAACCTCGATGCGGCACTGCGCGTCAACACGCGGCTGGAGATCGCGCAGCTGCATCGCCGGCTGAAGGCAACGATGATCTACGTCACCCACGACCAGGTCGAGGCGATGACGCTGGCCGACAAGATCGTCGTGCTCAATGCCGGCAGGATTGAGCAGATCGGCGGCCCGATGGAGCTCTACAATTCGCCGGCAAATGAGTTCGTCGCCGGCTTCATCGGCTCACCGAAGATGAATTTCGTCGACGGCGCCCGCCTCGGCGAAACCGCCAAGACCATCGGCGTGCGGCCGGAACATTTGACCGTCGATCCGAAATCCGGCGCCTGGAAGGGAACGGTGGTGCACGCCGAGCATCTCGGCGCCGACACCAACCTGTATCTCGACTGCGAGAAGGCCGGTCTGATCACCGTGCGGATCTTTGGTGTTTATGATGCCGAGCCGGGTGCCACGCTGTATGCGACGCCGGATCCGGCGAAGACGTATCGGTTTGGCGCTGATGGGAAGGTGTTGAAGTAGCTTGACACCCTCTTCCTTTCCTCTCCCTCCGGAGGGGGGAGAGGGTGGCGCCGCGAAGCGGCGACGGAGTGGGGGAAGACCTGGACCCAAGCCAAAACCGCCATAGGATAGGGACTGACGTGTCAGTACAGTCGCTTCGACAGACGAGCGGATCGAGCCCCCACTCCTCGAGCTTCGCTCGCCACCTCTCCCCCGATCGACGGGGTAGAGGAAAGGCGCGAAACCGCCCCTTCCTCTTCTCATTCCAGAGACACAAGGAGAGAACAGAGAAGCCTACACGTCAGCCTTGAACGTCTGCTTCTGCTGCCCCAAGCCTTCAATGCCGAGCTCCACCACATCGCCTGCCTTCAAAAACACCGGCGGCTTCATGCCGAGGCCAACGCCGGGCGGGGTGCCGGTGGAGATAATGTCGCCGGGGTGCAGCGACATGAACTGGCTGAGATAGGACACCAGATACTTTACGCCGTAGACCATGGTCTTGGTCGAGCCGTTCTGCATCGTCTTGCCGTTGACGGTCAGCCACATTTTGAGGTTCTGCGGATCGGCTACCTCGTCCTTGGTCACCAACCACGGGCCGGTCGGGCCGAACGTGTCGCAGGACTTGCCCTTGGTCCACTGGCCCTGGCGCTCGGCCTGGAAGGCGCGTTCGGAGACATCGTGGGCAACGCTATAGCCGGCAACATAGTCGAGCGCATCGGCCTCGCTGACATATTTGGCGGTTTTGCCGATGATCACGGCCAGTTCGACTTCCCAGTCGGTCTTCTCCGAGCCGCGGGGGATCAGCACGTCGTCATCCGGCCCGACAATGGCCGAGCTTGCCTTCATGAAAATGATCGGCTCCGGCGGCACGGTGGCGCCGGTTTCGGCGGCATGGTCGGAATAGTTGAGGCCGATGCAGATGAACTTGCCGGTGCCGGCAACGCAGGCGCCGAGGCGCGGGCTGCCGGAAACCGCTGGCAGCGACTTCGGATCGAGGTTGGCGAGTGCCGCCAGCGATGCCGGATCGAGCGTCTTGCCGCCGATATCGGTAACGTGAGCGGAGAGATCACGGATCGTTCCATCCGCATCGAGCAGGCCGGGACGTTCGCTTCCCACCTCGCCATAGCGCAGCAGTTTCATCTAAATTCTTCTCCTGATTGCGGCCTCGTGGCCTTTTGCAAACTTTCCGCCAAGGCGATTGCGCCTTCGCGGAACCGGCGGACCGTACCCATCGACCTGACTACGGACAAGCGCGATCGCCATGCAAGATAGCGGCGCGCGGGATTTTCAGACTCTTCGATCCCCTGTCAAACGCCGGGAAAGGGCCAGATCGTCTGGCTCGCGCAAGATTTCCGCAGTCAGATCGACCAGCCGCCGTCGATATTGTACGCCTGCCCTGACGTATAGGTGGCGCCGGCCAGATAGACGGCGAGATCCGCGATCTCCTCCGGCGTGCCGAGCCGGCCCATCGGCTGGCGGGCGATGAAGGCGGCGCGGGCGGCATCGTAGTCGCCTTGCGCGTGCATGCGGTCCTGCAGCGACGGGCTCTCGACCGTGCCGGGGCAGATGGCGTTGCAGCGTATGCCCTTGCCGACATAGTCGGCGGCGATCGCCTTGGTCAGGCCGATGACCGCGGCCTTGGTCAGACCATAGACGAAGCGGTTGGGCACGCCCTTGGTGGAACTGGCCAGCGAGGCCATGTTGATGATCGATCCGTCGCCGCGTTCCAGCATGCCGGGCAGCACGGCCCGGCTGGTGCGGATCATGGCGCGAACATTGAGATTCAGCGCGAAATCGAGATCGGCTTCCTTCATCTCGAGGATCGAGCCGGAATGGACGAAACCGGCGCAATTGAACAGCACGTCGACGACGCCGATCTCGGCAAAGGCGGCGTTGACGGCTTCGTCGTTGAGTACGTCCAGCTTGCGGGTCTTGATCCCTGGCGTCCTGGCGAGTTCCGCCAGCAGTGCCTCGTTGATGTCGGTGGCGTGGACGATGGCGCCAGCTTTTGCGAACGCCAGTGCGCTCGCCTTGCCGATGCCTTGCGCCGCTGCCGTGACGACAACGATCTTGCCTGCCAGATCCGCCATGCTGTTCTCCTCGTCCGCTGGGATAGTCCGGGTCTACCTGCGGCTGGCCAAGGCGTCATGTGCCAGTCACGCGCGATCATGCGGCCTGCGCCGTTGGCCGTTCACTGATAAAGATGTTTTTTCTGGTTAAAGAACATCTGCCCGTGCGTCAACCCCGAACACGGTCTCTACAGCGCCGGCGGGAGCTCAAAGCGCGCGACGCGCTTTGGCTCTTTGCCTTTATATATGTCGTTGCCCCAAAACCGCTGCGCACTTTTGGGCGACATACATTAATCGCCGTAAGGCACCCAGACATTCTTGACCTCGACGGCGCGGCGCAGGAAGGCGTCGCCGGCGGCTTCGTCGGATGCCCAGTCGAGGCCGCGGCCATTTCCGCTCCAGATGCGCTTGAGGTTGCCGATGGACTCGGCTTCCGCCTGGGCGCAGGTCTCAGCATCGGCGAACACCCAGAGCCCGTCGACATCGTCATGCTTGGCCAGCACGCCGGCAAGTTCGGCGCTGCGACCGGTGACGATGTTGATGGCGCCTGAGGGAACGTCGGAATATTCGATGACCTGGTAGAGATCGGTGGCCAGCAGCGGATAGCGCTCCGAAGGCACCGCGACCACGGTGTTGCCCATGGCCAGCGCCGGTGCGACCAGCGAGATCAGGCCGAGCAGCGGCGAGCTGTCGGGGGCGACGATGCCGACGACGCCGACCGGTTCATGAAGCGCCAGCGTCACGGCACGCGCCGGCGGCTGGTGCACGCGGCCCTCGAACTTGTCGGCCAGACCGGCATAGAGGAAGAGGCGCTCTATGGACTGTTCTACTTCTTCCCGCGCGGCCTTGGCGCTGGCGCCGGTCAGCTCGGTGAGGCGGGCGGCAAACTCGGCGGCGCGGCCGGAGAGATTTTCGGCCAGATAGTAAAGCACCTGACTGCGGTTATAGGCGGTCGCCTCGGGCCAGCCCCTACAGGCGCGGGCTGCGGAGACAGCATCGCGGATATCCTTGCGGCTGCCGAGACCAACCTCACCGGCCAGCTTGCCCTTGGCGGTGGCGACAGCCAGCGAATAATTGCCGTCCGGCCGTACCTGCTTGCCGCCGATGAATAGCTTTGCCGTGCGGTCGATTGCCGAGCCGTCGGCCTGCTCGACTGGCTGTGCGGAGGTCGTCGCCGGCTTGATGATCTGGCCGAGCGGCAGTTTCGCCGCGAGATATTCGAACATGCCCTCGCGCCCGCCTTCGCGACCGAAACCGCTCTCGCGGTAGCCGCCGAAGCCGCAGGCGGCGTCGAACATGTTGGTGCCGTTGACCCAGACCACGCCGGCCTTCAATTGCGGCGCGACGTGCAGGGCAAGGTTGACGTTCTCGCTCCACACCGAGGCGGCGAGGCCATAGCGCGTGTTGTTGGCGAGCTCGATCGCTTCCTCGGTATTGCGGAAGGTCATGGTCGCCAGAACAGGGCCGAACACCTCTTCTTGCGCCAATATGTTAGCCGGCGAAACACCTGTGGCGAGCGTCGGCAGATGGTAGTAGCCGGAAGACGGCAGCGCCGCATCCGGCTGCCAGCAGACGGCGCCCTGCCTGGCACCTTCGGCGACCAGGCCCTTGACGCGCTCGAGCTGTGTGGCGTCGACCAGCGGGCCGATATCGGTGTTCTTGTCGAGCGGGCTGCCGACGCGCAGCCGGCTCATCCGCGTCTTGACCTTGGCGATCAGGGCGTCGGCGATGCCTTCCTGGACCAGCAGTCGCGAACCGGCGCAGCATACCTGGCCCTGGTTGAACCAGATACCGTCGACCAGGCCTTCGACGGCGCTGTCGAGATCGGCATCCTCGAAGACGATGAAGGCCGACTTGCCGCCAAGTTCCAGCGACAGTTTCTTGCCCGAGCCGGCGGTGGCTTTCCGGATGATCTTGCCGACTTCGGAAGAACCGGTAAAGGCGATCTTCTGGATGCCGGGATGGTTGACGATGGCCCCGCCGGCCTCAGGACCGCCCTGCACGATGTTGACGACACCTTTCGGCACGCCGGCGCGCTCGCAGATCTCAGCAAACAGGATTGATGTCAGCGGCGTGAACTCGGCCGGCTTCAGCACCACGGTGCAGCCGGCGGCGAGGGCCGGCGCGATCTTCCAGGCCAGCATCAGCAGCGGAAAGTTCCACGGGATGATCTGGCCGACCACGCCGACACCCTTGTGGCCGGGGAAATCCTTGTCCAGCGCCTGCGCCCAACCGGCATGGTGTATGAAATGGCGGATCGCCAGCGGCACGTCGATGTCGCGGCTTTCGCGGATCGGCTTGCCGTTGTCGATGGTCTCAAGCACTGCGAACAGGCGCTGGTGGCGCTGCATGGCGCGGCCGATGGCATAAAGCACCTTGGCGCGCTGATAGCCCGAGGCTGCCGACCACTTCGGCAGCGCCTTGGTGGCCGCCGCAACCGCCGCGTCGATGTCGACGGCATTGGCGTCGGATATCTTGGCCAGCAGCTTGCCGGAAGACGGCTCGCTGGTTTCGAAAGTCTTGCCGCCGGACGCGGCTTTCCAGTCGCCGCCGATGAACAGCGCCTTGCCGAAATCGCGCGCGGCAAGCCATGCATCGGCCTCGTTGCGGGCTTCCGGCGCCGGGCCGTATTCCATGGCGTGGTAGCGGTCGAGAATGTTCATTGGGCGCCTCCTTCACCCCTCCCACTTGTGGGAGGGTCGATCGGCTTGCCGATCGGGGTGGGGGTAAATCTCTCAAGCCATCGCGTGGCGATGATTGGCCGAATAGTGTCCGGTCAGATGGTGCTCGAGCTGGCGCTCGATGTCGGTCAAGAGGCTCGACGCACCGAAGCGGAACAGGTCCGGCTCCAGCCATGGGCGGCCGAGTTCTTCCTTCATCAGCACCAGCCAGTCGAGTGAGGCCTTGGCCGTGGAAATGCCGCCGGCCGGCTTGAAGCCGATGAGATAGCCGGTTTCCTCGAAATAGGCCCTGATGGCGCGCACCATGGCGAGGCCGACGGGCAGCGTCGCATTGACGCTTTCCTTGCCGGTCGAGGTCTTGATGAAGTCGGCGCCTGCCATCATCGCTACCATCGAGGCCAGCATGACATTGCGCAGCGTGGCGAGGTCGCCGGTGCCGAGGATGACCTTCAGATGCGCGTCACCGCAAGCGGCGCGCATCGAGACGATCTCATTGTATAGCTCGCGCCATTTGGCGCCGAACACCAGCCCGCGTGGAATGACCACGTCGATCTCGTCGGCGCCGTCGCGGACCGAGGCTTCGATTTCCTGCAGGCGGGTCGACAGGGGTGCCAGACCATGCGGGAAGGCGGTGGAGACGGCGGCGACATGGATGCCGGCGCCGCGCACGGCATCGACGGCGGTGGTGACGAAGGGATGGTAGACGCAGACGGCGGCCGGGCGGATGGTTTCACCTGATATGCCCAGGCCCTCGACGATGTCGCGGCGGAACGGATTGATCGCCTTGGCGCAGAGCCGGCGCACACGCTCCTCGGTGTCGTTGGAATTCAGCGTCGTCAAATCCATGCAGGCGACAGCGCGCAGCAGCCAGGCCGCCTGGTTGTCGGCCTTGATCGAGCGCCGCTTGGTCAGGCTGGCGACGCGCCGTTCCAGCGCCGAGCGGTTGACGCTGCGCACCGATTCCATGAAGCCGAGATCGAGCTTCATGCCGGGATTGCGCGCAATGCGATGGTCCGGTGGAACGGCTGTGTTGGCGGCGGCACGCGCCGGCAGCGGCGTCACCTTGGACGAGCCGATATCGGCTTCTCGGATTGTGCTGCTCATCTCCTGCCCTTTCATTCAGCGACGTGTGCCGAAGATAGCCCGTGAAGCCGTACTTCACGAGTCCTGCGGGCGGTCATAACCGAAAAAGGCGGCGAAAGCAGCAATTTTGACCGTGCGGTCAAAAGCATAGACTTCGAGATGTTGGTGCGGCTCAGCCGACGAAGGCGCGCTCGACGACAAAAGTCGCTGGATGGCTCAGCGAGCCTTCCTCGAAGCCGAGGCTTTCGGCCAGGTCCTTGACGTCCTTCAGCATATGCATCGAGCCGCAGATCATGATGCGGTCGGTTTCCGGGCTGAGCTTGTCGATGCCGAGATCGCTGTAGAACTTGCCGGAGCCGATCAGCGCGGTGATGCGGCCCATGCGTGCCGACTCTTCGCGGGTCGTCGAATTGTAGAGCGTGACGCGCCCAGTGGTCAGTTCACCGATCAGCGGGTCGCTTTCCAACGCCGCGACCAGCTCCTGGCCGTAGGTGAGTTCCGCATTGTCGCGGCAGGTATGGGTCAGGACCAGCTGATCGAATTTGTCGTAGGTGTCAGGGTCGCGCAGCAGGCTGGCGAAAGGCGCGATGCCGGTGCCGGTCGAGATCATGAACAGCCGCTTGGCCGGGGTCAGCGCGTCGACCACCAGCGTGCCGGTCGACTTCTGGCGCATGATGACGGTGTCGCCGACCTGGATCTTCTGCAGCTCCGAGGTCAGCGGGCCGTCCGGCACCTTGATCGAGAAGAATTCCAGCTCTTCGTCCCAGGCCGGACTTGCCACCGAATAGGCGCGGTACACCGGCTTCTCGGCATTGGGCAGGCCGATCATGACGAACTCGCCGGAGCGGAAGCGCAACGACTGCGGACGGGTGATGCGGAACGAGAACAGCCGGTCGGTGTAGTGCTTCACCGAGACGACGGTTTCGGCATAGACGTTGGCCGGAATCGGGAACTGCAGCGGTCGGGCGCCGACGGTGTTGAGAGCGGATGTGGTGTTCATCAAATCCAACCTTCTGGCCCAACCGTGGACGCGGGCGCCAAACTTTCACCTGCACGCCCGGACCATTCAGATCCCGGCGGGCTGTTCGCACACTGCAAAGCGGCAAGCTCTTGTGTCCGGAATTTATTAGTATACAAACGATATTTGCGTCAAGATGCTCCCTTAAAACAGCTTTCCAAACTGGCGCATATCCGTAGTCCGCGCATTTCGGGTTTCGACGATGGAAGAGAATATTTCGGCGCAAGCGCGCAATTCCCGGGGAAATGTCGTCGCCGGTATCGATGTCGGCGGCACCTTCACCGACCTGCTCCTGATCGACGGAAGCGACGGCGGCCGGGTGTATCTGGCCAAGACGCCGACCACGGTGGACAACCAGGCTTTCGGTGTCGTTTCGGCACTCGGCGCCACCGGATTTGCCATCGATAGCATCGACCTCATCGTGCATGGCACGACCACCACCACCAATGCGGTGCTGGAACGCCGGCTGGCGAAAACCGGCATGATCACCACGCGCGGTTTTCGCGACGTGATCGAACTGGGTCGGCGCACGCGGCCGCAGGCCTATGGCATGACCGGCAGCTTCGTGCCGATCATTCCGCGCAATCTCAGGCTCGAAGTCTCGGAGCGCGTCGAAGCATCGGGCGCGGTGCGCACGCCGCTCGACGAGACCGAGATGCGCGACGCCGTGCAGACGCTGATCGCGGCCGGTTGCGAATCCCTCGTCATCCATTTCCTGCATTCCTACGCCAACCCGGCACATGAGCGGCGCGCCGCCGAAATCGCCGCCGAGCTCTGGCCGAACGGCTACATCACGGCAGGCCACGCGCTGCTGTCGGAGGCGCGCGAGTTCGAGCGCGGCGTCACCGCGTCGGTCAACGCCTCCGTGCAGCCGATCCTCGAGCGCTATGTCGAGCGGCTGCGCAAGGAATTGGGCGCAAAAGGCTATGCCCGCGACTTCCTGATCATGAACGGCAATGGCGGCATGATCTCGGCCCGCTTCGTCACACGTGAATCGGCCAAGACGGTCATGTCCGGCCCGGCCTCCGGCGTCATCGCCGCCGCCTATACCGGAAAACGCGCCGGCTTCGAAAACCTCGTCACCTATGACATGGGCGGCACCTCGACCGACGTGGCGCTGATCCGCAATGCCGAGCCGGCAGTCTCGAACGAGATCGAGATCGAATATGCGATGCCGATCCATGTGCCGATGGTGGCGGTGCACACGGTCGGCGCCGGCGGCGGCTCGATCGCCCGCGTCGATGCGGCCGGCCTGATCCAGATCGGTCCGGAAAGTGCCGGCGCCAATCCCGGCCCGATCTGCTACGGACGTGGCGGCCTCGAGCCAACCATTACCGACGCCAATCTGGTGCTCGGCCGGCTGGCGCCGAAGAAGCTGCTGGCGGTCCAAAATCCCGTCACATCAGAGCGCGTCACCAGCATTTTCGAGGACAAGATCGGCAAGGCGACCGGCCTGTCCGGCGTCGAGGCGGCGGGCGCGGTGCTGCGGCTCGGCAACATGAAGATGGCCGGCGCCATCCGCATGGTCTCGGTGTCGCGCGGCCATGACCCTCGTGATTTCGCGCTGTTCGCCTTTGGCGGCGCCGGCCCGCTGCATGCGACCGCCCTGGCGCGCGAACTCGGCCTGCCCAAGGTGCTGGTGCCGGCGCGTCCGGGCATCACCAACGCACTCGGCTGCGTCGTCGCCGACCTGCGCCATGACTTCGTCAACACCATCAACCAGCCGGTGGCGGTGCTCGACGAAAAACAGCTTCATACTGTATTGGAACGCCACCGAAACGAAGGTGAAGAGCTGATCGGCAAGGAAGCGGTGAAGCCGGAGACGATCCGCGTTACCCACTCCGCCGACATGCAGTTCGTCGGCCAGACCCACATCATCAACGTGCCGCTGCCGTCCTCATCGGTGACGCGGGCAACACTGCAGCAGCTTTTCGAAAAGGCGTATTTCGCCCGCTTCAAGGTCGAACTGCCGGAAATCCGCGCCAACCTCGTCAATCTCAACACGTCGGTGACCGGCGTGCGTCCGGCGATCGATCTGTCGCGGCTGATCGATCCGGCGGGGCGCGCAACAACGCTGGATGAGGCAAGGCGCGAAATCCGGCCGGTCTGGTATGGCGGGCGTTGGCACGATACGCCGGTATATGCACGCGAAAAACTGCCGCTTGACGCTGAAATCGAAGGGCCGGCGATCCTCGAACAGATGGACGCCACCACCGTGCTCGAGCCCGGCGACCGCGCACGCTGCGACGCCGACGGCAACATCATCATCGACATCGGCGAGGCCTGAGATGCCTGACATTGATATGGCAAAACTCGACGCCATCACCCTTTCGGTCCTCCAGGCGGCCCTGCAACAGGTCTGCGACGAGATGGACCTTACGTTCTCTCGCGCCGCTTTCTCGCCTGTCATCGCCGAAGCCAACGACCGCTCCGACGGCATCTATTCGGCTGTCGATGGTTCGCTGATCGCGCAGGGAAGCCAAGGCCTGCCGGTGTTCGTCGGCGTCATGCAATATTCGACCAGGACGGTGATCGAGATGATCGCCGACGGCCGCTGCCTAGCCCCGGAGCCGGGTGACATCTACATCGTCAACGACCCCTATCTCGGCGGCACCCATCTGATGGATGTACGCTTCGCCATGCCGGTCTACCGGGCCGGAAAAATCTTCTGCTGGCTGTCCAACACCGGCCACTGGCCAGACATTGGCGGCTCGGTGCCGGGTGGTTTTTCGGCCTCCGCGACCGCGGTCGAGCAGGAAGGCCTGCGACTGCCGCCCGTAAAACTGTTCAAGAAGGGCGTGCTCGATCCGGAAATCTACGCCATCATCTGCTCCAACATCCGTGTCGCCGACCAGCGCATCGGCGACATCAGGGCCCAGGCCGCCGCACTGCTGATCGGCCAGGACCGGCTTAACGGAATCCTGGATCGTTACGGTGACGAAACCGTTGTCGAGGCGATCGCCGAACTGCGCCGCCGCGCGGCCGAGCAGATGCGCGCCAACATCTCAGCCATTCCCGACGGCACTTACCATTCCAAGGCGTTTGTCGATTCCGACGGGGTGGTCAACGAGCCGCTGACCATCGCGCTCGCCGTCGAGAAACAGGGCGACACGCTGACCTTCGACTTCACCGGCTCGTCAAAACCCTGCGCCGGACCGATGAACAGCGTGCTGGCGACCACTTTGTCGTCCGTCTATCTCGCCATGCGCCATATTTTCCCGGATGTGCCGATCAGCGCTGGCGCGTTTGAGCCGCTTGAAGTCAAGCGGCCGGAAGGCACTTTCCTCGACGCGAAATACCCGCGCCCCGTCTCGGGCTGCGCCGCCGAAGTGTCGCAGCGCATCGCCGAGGCGGTGTTCGCCGCGATGGTGCAGGCGTTGCCGGAGAAGGTGACGGCCGCCCCCGCCGGCTCCAGTGGCAATTTCGCGCTTGGCGGCAACGACCCGGCACGAGGCCGCGACTACGTCATGTACCAGATCTCCGGCGGCGGCTATGGCGGCAATTCAGGCCATGACGGGCTGACCAATGGCTGCTCGACCATCGGCATTTCTAAATCGCCGCCGGTCGAGATCATGGAACAGGCATTCCCGGTGCTCTACCGTCATTATGCCCTGCGCGAAGGCTCAGGCGGCGCCGGCAAGCATCGCGGCGGTTTCGGCCTCGCCTATGAGGTTGAAATCCTGCGCGGCGACGCCCGTGCTTCTTTCGTCATGGATCACGGCCGTTTCGGCCCCCAAGGCGCACTCGGCGGCAAGGACGGCGCGGTCAACATGGTGACCGTCTTCCGCAATGGCGAGGAACATGTGCCGCTGCACCTTTCGAAGGAGCAGGACATTGCGCTCAAGGCCGGCGACCGCGTGCGCGTCGGCACGCCGGGCGGCGGCGGCTACGGCGATCCGCTGCAGCGCGATCCGGATCTGGTGCTGCGCGACGTGGCGCTGGGGTACTACACATCAGAGGAAGCCACCGAAAAGTTTGGCGTTGTCCTCTCGGCCGGGGAGTTGGCCATCGACCGGGCGGCGACCAACAAGCAGCGCGCCGGGTAACGCACCACCGATCGCCTGGCCTGGATCGCCCGCCGCGCCGCGATCGCCGCAGCGCATGTCGTTTCCGTCTCCGTCACACGCCTGGAAGGCCGTAGACTTCCCGCTTTCAACGGGGAACTCGAACATGCGTCTTTCCGGTCGTTTCGTGCTTGCCGCTTCCGTCGCTCTCACCCTTGCCACGGGCGCCGCCTCCGCCCAGGACAAAAAACTCAGGATCGGTACCGAGGGCGCCTACCCGCCCTTCAATTACGCCAGTGCCGACGGCACGCTGGGCGGCTTCGACATCGATCTCGGCAAGGCGCTGTGCGCCGAGATGAAGGCCGAGTGTGAGTTCAGCGTGCAGGATTTCGATGGTTCCATACCGGCGCTGCAGGCCGGCAAGTTCAACGCCATCATCAACATCACCATCACGCCCGAGCGGGCCGAGAAGGTCGAGTTCACCCACAAATACTACCAGACGCCGCCGGCCATCGCCGTGCCGAAGGATTCGACCCTATCAGGCACCTCGCCGAACGATTTGAAAGGCAAGGCGCTTGGCGTGCAGACCGCGACCATCCACCAGAAATTCGCCGAGCAGAAATACGCGGGCTCGACGGTCAAGGCCTACCCGACCGGCGACGACGCCCGCACCGACATGGCCAATGGCCGGCTCGATGCGATGATGGACGGCTCGATCATCCTGACCGAATGGCTGAAGAAGCCCGACGGCGCCTGCTGCAAGCTGCTTGGCACGCTGACCGCCGACCCGACCATTCACGGGCCCGGCGTCGGCATCGCGCTGCAGAAGGGCAACAAGGAACTGGCCGACAAGCTCAATGCGGCCATCGACGCGCTGCGCGCCAACGGAAAATACAAGGAAATCAACGACAAATATTTCTCGTTCGACGTCTACGGCGGCTGATCCTGACGCAATCACCTTCGGCAGCGCCGCCTGGCGCTGCCGTTTTTCTTGGATGATGGAGACTTCCTTGGCTGAGCGGCGTTCCCCTTTCTACAGCAGCATCGTCGGGCTGGGCGCGACCATGGGTCGTGTCGGCGGCGATTTCATCTCGGCCAAAACTTATTCCGGCATTGCCGACGAGCACCTGAACACCCGCAAAAACGTCGGCGTGCAGGATCTCAGCACGATGGGCAAGATGGACGTCAAGGGGCCGGGCGCCGAGGCGCTGGTCAACCATGTCATCGTCAATAATGCCGCCGCCATGAAGCCGGGCCAGGTCCGCTATTCCACGGTCTGCCGCGACGATGGCGGCATCATGGACGACCTCACCGTGTTTCGGTTGGGCCCGGAGCACTTCATGCTGGTGACCGGCTCGGTCAACCGCCTGAAGATGCTGCCCTGGCTGCATCATCACGCCCAGGGCCGCAAGGCCTATGTCACCGACATCACGGCGGCCATCGCCTTCCCG
Source organism: Mesorhizobium sp. M0518 (assembly GCF_040321125.1). Taxonomy (NCBI): domain Bacteria; kingdom Pseudomonadati; phylum Pseudomonadota; class Alphaproteobacteria; order Hyphomicrobiales; family Phyllobacteriaceae; genus Mesorhizobium; species Mesorhizobium sp. M0518. Next base: position 209,703 of record NZ_JAMYQY010000008.1, on the reverse strand, counting down.
ACCATCCAGGGTCCGCGCTCGCGCGAACTGCTGAAAGCGTTGATTGCGGATGCCGATCTGGATGGACTGAAGCGCTGGTCGTTCACGTCGGGCCATATCAACGGCACGCGGGTGCTGATCTCGCGCACCGGCGTGACCGGCGAACTCGGCTTCGAATTGTTCGTGCCGGCCGACGAGGCGGCCTCGCTCTGGGACGCGCTGATGCGCACCGGCCGTGGCTTTGGCCTGAAACCCTATGGCGTGCTGGCGATGTTCACGCTGGGCCTGGAAAAGGCCTACCCGGCGCACGGCATCGACATGGACGAGAGCCGCACCCCGTTCCATGTCGGCCTCGACCGCTGGATCAAGTTCGACAAGGGCGATTTCGTCGGCCGCGAGGCGCTTCTCAAGGTCCGCGACACCGGCCTCGACGAGCAATGGGTCGGACTGATCCTCGACGGCGACAAGCCGGCCGCGACCGATGCCAAGGTTCTGGCCGATGGCGAGGACGCCGGCATCGTCACCTACAGCGACCACGGCTATTCCCTCGGCAAGGTGCTGGCCACCGCGCATCTGCGGCTGCCCTTCACGGCTGTCGGCACCGAATTGAACATTGATATCGGTGGTCAGCCGACGCGTGCGGTCGTGGCGCCGATACCGTTCTTCGATCCGGAAGGGATGAGGTTGCGAGGTTAGCTGACCCCCATCGGGCGTTTCGGCCTTTCCAAGGTATGCGGTCCGTCAACCCGAGCGACCGTCGAAACTTCTGCGGTAGCCGGAACGATCAGCTTTCGCCATCGATCAGCGTCTCCAGCAAATCGAGCAACTGCTCGAGCTTTTCGTGGCCGAAGCGCTGTTCGATGTCGTCATAAATGACGCGACGCTCGGGCGACAGGGCGTCGATCAAGGCGGAACCCGCGGGCGCAATGGTTAGAACGACGCGGCGGCCGTCGCCTTCGGCCTTGTTGCGGGTGATGAATTTGCGTCCCTCGAGCGCCTTGATGATGCGCGTCAGGCTGGGCGGCAAAACCGAGGCGCGGTCGGCGAGTTCCGTCGCCTCGACCGGGCCGGCTTCGCTCAGCACGCGCAGCACGCGCCATTGCTGTTCGGTCACGTCATGCGCGGCAAGCATCGGCCGAAACCGCGCCATCACCGCTTCGCGGGCATGAAGCAGCGCCATCGGCAGAGAACGACGGGTATTTTCCGGCAGCAAGAAAAGAGCCTCCCACGCTTGCGATCGAAACAGGCCCTCCCTCGGCCGAATCCGCCTGCCAGGGCCCGTTCCCGCCTTCCCGTATCGTTGCGCCAAGGCCGATGCAAGGCTTGACTTCGCGCATGCTGCATGTAATTAACGCGTTAACTACAACAAGGCAATAACCCAGGGAACGAAACGCCGTGCCTCACTTCTCCATCGAGTATTCGGCCAATCTCGATGCCAAGGTCGATATGGGCGAATTGTGCGCTCTGGTGTTGCGCACAGTGCTGGACACCGGGCTGTTCGAAACCGGCGCCGTGCGGGTGCGGGCGTTTCGCGCCGAGGCCTACGCGATGGCCGACAGGCTGCCGGAAAACGCCTTTCTCGACATGTCGTTTCGCATCGGCACCGGCCGCAGCGCCGACGACAAGAAGCGGACTGGCGAGGCTGTCTTCGCGGCGGTGAGCGAATACCTTGGCACGCTGTTCGAGACCCCGCATTTCGCCCTGTCGCTCGAAATCCGGGAAATCGACCCGGTGCTCAGCTGGAAGAGAAACGCAATCCACCCGCGACTGCGCGGCAAGTGACGGAACCCGACATGTCCGACCTGCAAGGCAATCTGAATAAGGCCGAGGCCTATCTGGCCCGCTTCAAGCACGATGGCGTGTTGAACCAGATCGGCGGCGAGGCGGTGCCGGCGCTCGACGGCACGACGTTCGAAACGCTGTCGCCGGTCAACCTGAAGCCGCTGGCAAGCGTCGCGCGCGGCGGGGCTGCCGACATCGACCGCGCCGCCAGGGCGGCGAAGGCGGCTTTCCCGGCCTGGGCCGCCATGCCTGGCGAGGCACGCAAGAAGCTGCTGCACAGAATCGCCGACGCGATCGAGGCGCGTGCCGAGGAGATCGCCTTCGTCGAATGCATGGATACCGGCCAGGCGCTGAAATTTATGGCCAAGGCGGCGTTGCGGGGTGCCGAGAATTTCCGCTTCTTCGCCGACCGTGCGCCCGAAGCGCGCGACGGCGAGACGCTGCGGACCACGGGCCAGGTCAACCTCACCACGCGGGTGCCAATCGGCCCGGTAGGCATCATCACGCCGTGGAACACGCCGTTCATGCTGTCGACCTGGAAGATCGCGCCAGCGCTGGCGGCCGGTTGCACCGTGGTTCATAAGCCGGCTGAATTTTCGCCGCTGACCGCCCGCCTGCTCGTCGAGATCGCCGAGGAGGCTGGCCTGCCGAAGGGTGTCTGGAACCTGGTCAACGGCCTGGGTGAAGATGCCGGCAAGGCGTTGACCGAGCATCCCGACATCAAGGCGATCGGCTTTGTCGGCGAAAGCCGTACCGGCTCGATGATCATGAAACAAGGCGCCGACACGCTGAAGCGCGTGCATTTCGAGCTTGGCGGCAAGAACCCGGTGATCGTCTTTGCCGACGCCGATCTCGAACGCGCCGCCGACGCCGTCGTATTCATGATCTATTCGCTGAATGGCGAACGCTGCACCTCGTCGTCGCGGCTGCTGGTTGAAGCCTCGGTCTATGAGAGCTTCACCGCCAAAGTCGCGGAGAGGGCGAAGCGCATCGTCGTCGGCCACCCGCTCGATCCGAAAACGGTGGTCGGGCCGCTGATCCATCCGGTGCATGAAAAGAAGGTGCTGTCCTATATCGAGATCGGCAGGTCGGAGGGGGCCACGCTCGCCGTCGGCGGCGGCAAGGTCGATGGGCCGGGCGGCGGCTGTTATGTCGGCCCGACCCTGTTCACCAACGTCTCCAACGGCATGCGCATCGCGCAGGAGGAGATTTTCGGGCCGGTGCTGAGCGCTATTCCCTTCAAGGACGAGGCTGAAGCGCTCGCGCTGGCCAACGACACCCAATACGGTCTGACCGGTTATCTCTGGACGTCCGACGTCACCCGCGCCTTCCGCTTCACCGATGCGTTGGATGCCGGCATGATCTGGGTCAATTCCGAGAATGTGCGCCATTTGCCGACACCGTTCGGCGGCGTCAAGAGTTCCGGCATCGGCCGCGACGGCGGGGACCATTCCTTCGACTTCTACATGGAGACGAAGAACGTAGCCTTCGCGACGACCGCGCACGCGATCCAGAAACTCGGCGGCTGACCGGAGGAAATCAGATGTCCTTGCCCAAGCCCAATCTCTATCCCGCCTTCAACATTCTGCGCCTCAGCCATGTCGAGCTGGCCGTCACCGACCTCGCCAAATCCCGTGCGTTCTATGTCGATACGCTCGGCCTCCAAGTCACCGACGAGACTTCGGACACCATCTATCTCAGGGCGCTGGAGGAGCGCGGGCACCATTGTATCGTGCTGAAGAAGGGGGCCACGGCCGAAGCCCGCGACCTCGGCTTCAAGGTCTTCTCGGACGAGGATCTCGACAAAGCGGTGCATTTCTTCAAGGGAAAAGGCCTGCCGGTGGAATGGGTCGAGCGACCTTACCAGTCGCGAACCTTCCGCACCCGCGATCCGCACGGCATTCCGCTCGAATTCTACGCTGAGATGGAGCGGCTGCCGCCGATCCACCAGAAATACGTGCTCTATCACGGCGTGAAGCCGCTGCGCATCGACCACTTCAACTGCTTCTCGCCCAATGTCGACGAATCCGTCGCCTTCTACAACGAGCTCGGCTTCCGCGTCACCGAATACACCGAGGACGCCAGCAGCGGAAGACTGTGGGCGGCGTGGACGCACCGCAAGGGCGGCGTGCACGACATCGCCTTCACCAACGGCATCGGCCCGCGCCTGCACCACGTCGCATTCTGGGTGCCGACGCCGCTCAACATCATCGACCTGCTCGACCTGATGGCGACGACGGGCTATCTGCCGAACATCGAACGCGGCCCTGGGCGGCACGGCATCTCCAACGCCTTCTTTCTCTATGTCCGCGATCCCGACAACCACCGCATCGAGATCTACTGTTCGGACTACCAGACGGTCGATCCGGACCTCGAGCCGATAAAATGGGACCTCAAGGACCCGCAGCGCCAGACGCTGTGGGGCGCGCCGGCGCCGAAAAGCTGGTTTGAGGAGGGTAGTGTGTTTGCCGGGGCGAAGGCACGCCAGCCGGATCTGACGGCGTCGCCGATCATTGCGCCGTGACGATGGACGAGGAGACCCGGATGACTGGACATGGGCGGCTCGCCACCTTCACCGTCGGCGGCAAGGCGCGCTATGGCGCGATCACGGGCAAGGGCGTCGTCGACCTGTCGGCGCGCCACAGAGAATGGCCGACGCTGCGCGAAGTGATCGAGGCCGGCGCCTTGCGCCGGCTGGCGGAAGGGGCTGAGGCCTTCGCCGCCGATTTCCCGCTCGGCGCCATCGCCTACGAAATCCCGATCCCGTCGCCGGAAAAGATCATCTGCGTCGGCGTCAACTATCCGGACCGCAACGAGGAGTACAAGGACGGCCAGGCGGCGCCCTCCAACCCGTCGCTGTTCATCCGCTTTCCCCGTTCATTCGTCGGCCATGGCGCGCCGCTGGTGCGGCCGCCGGAATCACCCCAGCTCGACTATGAGGGCGAAATCGTCATCGTCATCGGCAAGGCAGGCCGGCGCATCGCGGAAGCCGACGCGCTCGGCCATATTGCGGCGCTGTCGCTGTGCAACGAGGGCACCATCCGCGACTGGGTGCGCCATGCCAAGTTCAACGTGACGCAAGGTAAGAATTTCGACCGCACGGGTTCGATCGGCCCCTGGCTGGTGCCGTTCACCGACGAGGCGCAGATTGCCGACATTGCGCTGACCACCCGCGTCAATGGCGAGCTGCGCCAGCAGGACCGCACCAGCCGGATGATCTTCTCGTTTCGCAAGATCATCAACTACGTCTCGACCTTCACCACGCTGGTGCCGGGCGATATCATCGTCACCGGCACGCCGACGGGCGCCGGCGCCCGCTTCGAGCCGCCGATCTGGCTGAAGCCCGGCGACGTGATCGAGGTGGAGGCCGAAGGCATCGGCGTGCTCAGAAACGGTGTCGTTGACGAGGCAGCGCAATGACCCCGGAGCAAGTGGAAGACGCCGCGGCACGGCTGTTCGAGGCCGAGCGGTCGCGCCGTCAGATCCGTCTGCTCAGCCTCGATTTTCCCGAGGCAACGATGGAGGACGCCTATCGCGTGCAGGCGGCGCTGGTGACGCGCAAGATCGATGCCGGGCTGAAGCCGAAGGGCTGGAAGATCGGGCTGACCTCGAAGGCGATGCAATATGCGCTCGCCATCGACACGCCGGATTCGGGCATGCTGTTCGACGACATGTTCTTCCATGACGGCGCGACGGTGCCGGCCGACCGCTTCATCCAGCCGCGCGTCGAGGCCGAGATCGCCTTCGTCATGAAGGCGCCGCTGAAAGGTCCCGGCGTGACCATCTCCGACGTGCTCAACGCCACCGACTACATCACGCCGGCGCTGGAAATCCTCGACACCCGCATCGAACGCATCAATGCCGAGACGAAGAAGGCACGCACCTTCTTCGACACGATTTCCGACAATGCCGCCAATGCCGGCATCGTCATCGGCGGCCGGCCGCAGCGGCCTGATGAGGCCGACATGCGCTGGATCGGCGCCATCGTTTCGCGCAATGCCGAGGTCGAGGAAACCGGGCTCGGCGCCGGCGTGCTCAACCATCCGGCGATGGGCATTGCCTGGCTGGCCGACAGGCTCGCCCGCTACGGCATGTCGATCGCGGCCGGCGAGGTGGTGCTGTCAGGCTCTTTCGTGCGCCCGGTCGAGGCGCGGCCCGGCGACACAATCGTCGCCGATTTCGGCAGTTCGGGCACGGTCAGCATTCACTTCGCGAAGGGCTGACGGTTCCGCCGCCAACCCGCACGGCAGCCTCTATTCGCCACGCAGATAGGCAACCACCACATCGGCTGCGATGGCCGACATGCGCATGCCGACATCCCTGGTGATGTCGCCTTCGACGCGGCTCTGCACCCAGCCAAGAAAGGCGAAGGCGCGCAGAGCCGAAAACAGCGGCAGCGCGGCGATGTCGCGCGCCGTCAGCTCCCGCTCCTGCCGATAGCCGTCGAGCAGAGCGGCCTCGATCAGCGGATAGATCGCCTCCTCGCGGTTCTGGTACAGCGCGACGGCAAGGTCGTACATGTGCCAGCCATGGCCGCAATCGTCGAAGTCGATGATGCGGATCGCGCCGTCATGGACGAGCACATTCTCGCGCACCAGGTCGGCGTGGATGATGCCGAAATTGCGGGCGCTGCGTTCATGCTCCGACAGCGCCTCCACGGCCTTTTCCCGCGCCTGGAAAATCAGCTCGCGACGAGGGCCGTCGAGGAAGGGCGAGGTCTCGAAACGGCCCCAAATCGGGTTCGCACCGAAGAAGCCGTCGAAATCCCAGGCATGGCGGGCAAAGCCGGCGGGCGGCGTCCAGGCAGACGTGACATTGTGCATGTGGGCGATGGTTCGCCCCATCGCGGTAAAGACCTGTCTTGCCTGCTCGGGTGTAAAATCCAGCGGCACGCCTCGCGCGCCGACGGCGCGGCCTTCCAGCCAGCTCAAGCAATCGACTTGACGGGGTTGCACTGAGGCGTTGGCGCTGACAAGCACGAACAGATCGCCGGCCGGCGTGGCGACCGGCGAGGGTGTGGCGATGCCGGCCGATTGCAGAAAGCCCATCCATTGCAGTTCCGAGCGCAGGGCGGCGTCCGTGTGATAGCCAAGCCGATGAATGCGCATGGCGGCCGGCTGGCCTGTTGGCAAGATGACGCGAAACACCGCGTTCTCGCGGAATTTCAGCAGCTCCGGCTCACCCTCATCAATGCCCCAATGGGTGAGCGCGCGCCTGGCAAGCGCCGTGACATCGGCTGCCGTCTCGGGCTCGGACTGCGTGGAAACAGCGTTCACGCCTTCACTCCGCCGACTTCACCCAGCACCTGGTCGAGGACGCCGATCAGGACGTCGGCATTGTCGCGCGAGAACGGCATTGGCGGGCGGATCTTCAGCACATTGCCGTGGATGCCGGTCTTGCCCATCAGCACGCCGCGGTGGCGCATGCGGTTGGCGACCTGCTCGGCAATGTCGGGCGCCGGCTCGCGCGTCTCGCGGTCGTGAACCAGTTCGGCGCCGAAGAACAGGCCGGCGCCCCTGACCTCGCCGATGCATTCATGGCGCTCGGCCAGCGGGCGCAGCAGACCGAGCGCATAGGCGCCGACATCGCGTGCGTTGGCGACGAGATCTTCCTGCTCGATGACGTCGAGGACGGCATTGGCCACCGCGCAGGAAACCGGATTGCCGCCAAAGGTGTTGAAGTAACGGAAAGCGTTGCGGAAGGTCGCCAGGATCTCCCCAGTGGTGACCACGGCGGCGACCGGATGGCCGTTGCCCATCGGCTTGCCCATGGTGACGATGTCGGGAACGAAGCCGGCGCGCTGGTGGCCCCAGAAATGGCTGCCGGTTCGGCCGAAACCGGGCTGCACCTCGTCGGCGACGACCAGCCCTCCGGCGTCGCGCACCGCGCGCATGGCATCGTCGAAGAAGCCGCTGGGTAGCGTTGGAAAGCCTTCATTGGCGAGCAGCGGGCAGAGGATGATGCCGGACAGGCCGATGCCGTCCTCTTCCAGCGAGGCGATGGCTTCGCGCACCGCGTCGCCAAAGGCTTTGCCGTTGGCCATCGCATCCGGATGGCGATAGCTGTCGGGCGCCGGCACCAGCCTGACGTTGCGGGCGCGGTCGCCGACCGGCGGCATGCGGGTGCTGAGCTGCGAAACCGCCGTGGTGTTGCCATGGTAGGTGGCGTCGGTGGCGATGATGCCCATGCGGCCGGTGGCGGCCTGCGCCATGCGCAGCGCGATGTCGTTGGCCTCACTGCCGGTGCAGGTCAGGATGGCTGTGGACAGGCTGGCATCGAAGGTCGCGGTCAGCCGCTCGACATAATCGAGGATGGCGGTGTGCAGATAGCGTGTGTGGGTGTTGAGCAGGCTTGCCTGCCGGCACAAGGCCTCGACCACATGCGGGTGGCAGTGGCCGACATGCGCGACATTGTTGTAGGCGTCCAGATATTTGCGGCCGTCGGCATCGTAGAGCCAGACGCCTTCGCCGCGCACCAGATGCACGGGCTCGTCATAGAACAATTGCGATTTCGCGCCGAGCAGGCGGGAACGCCGGCTAACCAGTGCTTCTTGCGATTGACTCATTGCGTCTTGAAACTCCGTTGTGGCCAGCTAACCCGTCAGGCCTTCGACAGGCCTGCATCCAGCGCTTCGCCGATCTTCGTCACATCGGCGGCGGTGATGATGAGCGGCGGCGACAGGATGATGGTGTTGCCCGACACACGCAGCATGACGCCGGCCTCATAGGCGGCCTCCGAAACCACGGCCATGGTCTTCTTGTCGGCCGGCTTTTTCGTCGTGCGGTCCGAGACCAACTCCAGCGCCGCCATCAAGCCCTTGTACCTGACATCGCCGACGATCGCATGCCTGGCCTTCAGCCCCTCCAGCGCGGCCGCGAGTTCGACGCCCCGTGCCGCCGCGTTCTCGTTCAGGCGAAGCCGTTTGGTCTCGGCAAGCGCCGCCAGACCCGCCGCGCAGCCGACCGGGTGGCCGGAATAGGTATAGCCGTGGCCGATCGCACCAAAACTGGTCTTGTCGGCCTCGAAGACATCGGCGACTTTTCCGCCGATCAAGGTCGCGCCGAGCGGGAAATAACCTGACGTGATCGCCTTGGCGATGGTCATGAAATCCGGCTTCACGCCGGACAGACGCGAGCCCGACCATGCGCCGGTGCGGCCGAAGCCCGTCACCACCTCGTCGGCGATCAGCAGGATCTCGTGGCGGTCGCAGATCTCACGCACCAGTGGCATGAAGCTCTCATGCGGAACGATGACGCCGCCGGCGCCGAGAACCGGCTCCATGATGAAAGCGGCGATGGTGTCGCCGCCCTGGAAGGCGATCTCGTCCTCCAGCGCCCTGGCGCAGAGTTTTGCCAGCCGCACTGGGTCGGTCTCATCGAACGGGTTGCGGAAGGTCCAAGGCGCGGGAATGTGGAAGACGCCGGGCAGCAGCGGCTCGTAGTTGCGGCGGAAATTGGCGTTGCCGTTAACCGACGCGCCGCCGAAATGGGTGCCGTGGTAGCCCTTCTTCAGCGCCAGGAACTTGGTGCGGTCGGCCTGGCCGCGGATCTTCCAATATTGCCTGGCCAGTCGCAGTGCCGTTTCGACCGAATCCGAGCCGCCCGAGGTGAAGAAGGTCCGCACCATGCCTTCAGGCTCGAACCATTCGCAGAGTTCGTAGGCGAGTTCGATCGACGGTCCAGTCGAGGTGCCGCGAAAACCGGAATAATAGGGCAGCGCGCCAAGCTGGTCGGCGATCGCCTTCTTGATCGGGGCGCAGCTGTAGCCGAGATTGACGTTCCACAGGCCGCCGACGGCATCGAGCACGGTGTTGCCGGCGATGTCGGTGACCATCACGCCCTCGCCCTTCATGATCACCTTTGGCGGGTTGGCCCGCATCTCGGCCGGATGCGCCATTGGGTGCCAGATCGGCTTGGCGTTGGTCTCGGTGAGGAAATTGATGTCGCGCATGAAAGGGCTCCGCAAAATCTCAGGCAGCTGAAACGAGGTCGAAATGGCCGAGTGCTTCGGCATAGGATTGGGCCGGGTGAGCAACGTCGAAATGAACCGTGCGCATGCCGGCAGCACAGCCGCCATCGACATTGCGCTGCTGGTCGTCGACGAAGACGCAAGCACCGGCCGGCAGGCCGAGCGCTTCGGTGACCAAGGCATAGGCGCGCGGATCGGGCTTGAGTATGCCGGTGTAAGTGGCGTCGACGATCGTGTCGAACAGGCCGAGCAGCGGCAGCCGCCGGCGGAAATCGGCGCCGTAGAACAGGTCGAGTTCATTGGACAGGATTGCCAGCCGAAATCCGGCCGCATGCACCGTGCGGATGGCGCTGTCGGCTTCGGGCCGCACCACCTTTTCCGGCTCCGCGCCACGCGCGCGCCGGACGAAGGTTTCCATCGCCTGCCAGTCCTCGCCGACGAGACGGCCAACCTCGCTTGTGCGGGTGCGCCAATAGTCGCGCTCGCTGATCTCGTCGGCTTGCATGGCGCGCCACAGCGGATCGCTGTGCGGATCGAACGGCCCGCGCCATTGCAGCGTCCCCGGCGTGAGGCCGAGCGCCTGTTCGGTCAAGGCGTGGGTCTCGAACAGTGTGCGGGTGACGACGCCGCCGAAATCAAGGACAAGCGCCTGGGCGGGAACAGCACTCACGCTGCCACTCCCTTGGCCGGCTTGCCGCGCGGGACGATGCCTTCCTCGACCCAGCGGTCGAAGATCTCGAGCGCCTTGCCGACGAAGTCGTCGCTGTTGATGTGAGCGTCGATCTCGTGGAACTCGACCCCGGCGGGAATAGCCCGACGCATTTCGTCAGTGAAGGCCGCGAGAGCCTCGGGTTCATAGAGCGGCTCACCCTGCACGTCCCATTCCTGGATGCCTCCGGTTGGCAGGATGAAGGCGGAGCGGCCTTTCGCGGCACCGAGCTTGGCGGCGATGGTCCTGGCGACCTGGCGGCGATCGTCGGCATCGACGGTGACCGAAGCGATCAGCCTGTTGTGGGCATGAAACGGCCGCGTCGAGAATTTAGCCGGCAAATCCTGCCAGGTCGGCAGATCGACCATGTCGACCGCCCCGGGGGCGGCGATCTGCGGAGTGCCGCGAGCGCCGGCATTCTCCAGCCGGTCGGTGCCGGAACTGACGACGGATCCCGCGAGATGATTGGTGATTTCCTGCAGGCTGAAGTCGAAGACCGCGCAGAAATGATCTTGGCCGGCGATCGATTCGAAGGCGCGGCCGCCCATTCCGGTGGTGTGGAAGACGGCAACGTCATAGCCGCGCCGTTCCAGGGCCGGCTTCAGCGTCTTCATGTAGCGCAGGCAGCTGCTGCCGAGCGAGGTCATGCCGATGGTCGGCCCCGGTGCCTGCGCCGACGCGCGAGACGCCAGTACGATTTTAGCCGCGCCGACGACCGCACCGCAGGCCTGCGACAGGACCAGCCTGCAGATCGAGTTGAGGCCGTACAGTCCGCCCGCCCAGAGGATCATCATCAGGTCGGGGGCGACGCGCTCGGGCGGGATGAGATGCGAATAGGCGATGGTCGAGACGACGAATTTCGGCACGCCGAGCGGCAGGCAAAGCGCCACGTCGAGCGCCAGATCGGTTCCCATGGAGCCGCCTATGGCAATGAAGGCGTCGATCTCGCCACTTTGATGGAGCTTGCGCACCAGCTGCACGGCGCCGCCGGCCATCAGCGTCATGGCGGTGTTCTCATCACCACTCGAAACGATCTCGGCGATCGTCACATCTACAGCCCGGGCCACGGCGTGCTTGTCGTGGTCCGGGCTGTAGGGCGGGTCGCCCAGCACGCTGACATCCATCATCACGGCGCTGCCGCCCGACGCCTCGATGCACTGTTTCATGAACAGCAGCTCTTCGGCCTTTGTGTCGCCGGTGCCGATGACCAGGATGCGGGGCGCTGTCTCCGAGGGCATCAGGCCTGCCTCCTCAAGATTTGCAGGTTTTCGCCGTTGAGGCGCATGGAAATCTCCCGTGCCGCCTCCCTCACGGCAAGTCCCCGTTCGGCGATCGCGGCTGCCGTCGTTCTGGCCTTTGGCGCCGCCACCGCGATGGTGCCGAGCGCAAAGCCATCCGGCCCGCGGATTGCCGCCGCGACGCTGATCACACCTTCCTCATAGCCCTGGTCGCAGATCGAATAGCCGCGCTCGCGCGCCTCGCTCATGGATCTTGAGATTGCGGCCGGCTCGATCAGCGTATGGGCCGTGAAAGCGTCGAGCGAACCCGTCAGGCACGCCTTGACGGTCTCGTCGCGTGCAAAGGCCAGATAGGCGATGCCCGACGCGGTCGAATGCAGGGGCAGCAACTGACCGATGTCGATGTTGACCCGGTTCGCCCATGCCGGATGCTCGACATGGACGGTGACCAGCCTGTCGACGCCGAATTCCGACAAATGCACGGTCTCGGCCGTCGATGCCGCCAGATCCCGCACCAGCGGAACAGCCGTCTGCAGGAAGGGAAAGCGCGCCTCGCGGATGCGAGCCAGCCGCGACAGGCCGGCGCCGAGGCGATAGTGCCGCGTGCCCGCATCCTGCTCGACAAAACCATGGCCGGCCAGCGCAACCAGCAGCCGCCTTGTCGTCGCCTTGTCGAAGCCCGAGCGGCGCGCCAGATCGGACAGGCCGAGCTCGGGCTCGTCGACGCTGAACAGCTCCAGAAGCGAGATCGCTTTTCCGACCGTACTCAAATTTGCCTCCCGGTTCGGGACAATCATTTAACGTGTGAATTAACTTGACAGGCATCGGCATTGTTTGCAAGTCTATATTCAAAATAACGGTTCGAATAATGAACCGACCACCAGAGTGCATGGGACAGGCCATTCGGCCGGCGAGCCTGAGGGTTTGCAAACAGGAGGGATCAATGACGGCAGTTGCAGAACAGGCGCCGGCCAACAGGCTGCGCAAGAACAGTCTTGGCGTCGGCGCCATCACCTTCATGGTGATTTCGGCGGCCGCCCCGCTCACGGCCGTCGCCGGCGGCACGCCGCTCGGCATGCTGATGGGCAATGGCGCCGGCTTTGCCGGCACCTATCTGATCGTGACGGTGCTGCTGCTTTTGTTCGCGGTTGGCTATGTCGCCATGTCACGCCATGTCGGCAATGCCGGCGCCTTCTATGCCTATGCCGCGCGCGGCCTCGGCAGCATGGCCGGCGGCGCCACGGCGCTGATCGCCATCCTGTCCTACAATGCCATGCAGATCGGGGTCATGGGCCTGCTCGGTGCCGCGACATCAGGCCTGTTCGCCGGCTGGGGCATCAATTTGCCCTGGTGGGTGTGGAGCTTCATCGCCATCGCGCTGGTGGCCGTGCTCGGCTACCGGCAGGTCGACCTCTCCGCCAAGATCCTGACGGTGCTGGTGCTGTGCGAATATCTTGTGGTGCTGGTCCTCGACATCGCCATCCTCAAGACCGGCGGCGACAGCGGCCTGTCGGCGGCGCCATTCAGCTGGAGCCAGATCGTCAGCGGCTCGCCGGCCATCGCCATCCTGTTCTGCTTTGCCGCCTTCATCGGTTTCGAGGCGACGACGATCTATGCCGAGGAGGCACGCGATCCAAAGATCACCATTCCGCGCGCCACCTACTTTTCGGTCGTGCTGATCGGTGTCTTCTACATGCTCACGGCATGGCTGATGGCGGTCGGCGCCGGTGTCGACAAGCTGCTGCCGACGCTGCAAGGGCTGCAGGATCCGACGACCTTCCTGTTCGGCCTGTCGGATCGTTACGCCGGCACGATGCTGTCGCAGGCGATGAGCATCCTGTTCGTGTCGAGCCTGTTTGCCGGCGTGCTGGCGTTCCACAATGCGGTTGCGCGCTATATCTATGTCTCGGGCCGCGAAAAACTGTTGCCGCAGACGGTCGGCGTGACGCATGCGGTGCACCAGAGCCCGCATGTCGCTTCCATCATCCAGAGCGTGCTCGCCGCGGTCGTCGTCGGCCTCTTCGCCGTGCTCGGCCTCGATCCGGTGCTGGCGCTGTTCTCCTGGCTGACCAACGTCGCGACACTCGGCGTCATCGTCATGATGGCGGTGGCCTCGCTTGCCGTGGTGATGTTCTTCCGCGCCAATCCATCGACGCAGGAGAACGCGATGAAGACCACCATCCTGCCCGGGCTGACCTTCATCGCCTTCGTCATCATCATCTACCTGATCGTCATCAATTTCGGCAGCCTGTCCGGGGCCGGCGGTTTCCTTGGCGTGTTCCTGCCGGGGCTGGTGCTGATCGCCGCGATCGTCGGCCTGCTGCTGGCCAGCGCGCTGAAGAGCCGCGATCCTGTCGCGTTCAAAAACCTCGGCCAGCCGCTGAAAGATTGAGGAAAGCAAAGGGGCGGCGTGCCGCGCCGCCCCTTACACCACAAAGGGGAGTGGCGGATTTGAGCTTTGCCGAAAATATCACCGTCGAGGCATTGGAAGCCGATCCCTACCCGATCTATGCAGAGCTCAGGCGCAGTGCACCTGTCGCTTTCGTGCCGGCGGTCAATCTGTGGTTCGTCACCCGCTGGAAGGATGTCGAGAGCGTCGCCAAGTCGCCCGACATCTTCTCCGCCGTTGTCGGCTCGTCGCCGGTCGAGCGCTCCTTCGGCAAGCCCACCATCCTGACCACCGATGGCGAGACGCACAAGCAACTGCGCCAAGGCGTCGACCCGAAATACCGGCCGCGCACAGTCGCCGCCTATGCCGGCGACCTCGTGCGGTCGATTGCCGAACCTTTTCTCGATCGGATCGCCAACCAGGGTTCCGCCGAGCTGATGGCCGACTATTTCGAGCCGGTGTCGACGCTCAGCCTGGCGCGCTCGCTCGGCCTTGCCGACATCGACATGCCGACGCTGCGCCGCTGGTTCTATGGCCTTGCCCAGGGCGCCATCAATTTCGAGAACGACCCGAAGCGGCAGGAGATCGCCGACGCGATCAGCGCCGAGGTCGGCGACGCCATCTTGCCGACGCTGGAAAGGCTTGTCCACGCACCGGATGATTCCGCGCTGTCGCATATGCTGCATGACGGCATGCCGGAGGGCACGACGCGGCCAATCGACTTCCTGATGCCGAGCATCAAGGTCATCCTGCTTGGCGGCATGCAGGAGCCCGGACATGGCGCCGGCTCGATCGTCGCCGGCCTGCTGGCCCATCCCGAACAATTGCGGCAGGTGCTCGCCGATCCCGAGACCTTTGTGCCGAAGGCTGTCGATGAAGGTTTGCGCTGGGTGGCGCCGATCGGCACGCAGACGCGGCAGACGACGCGGGCGGTCGAGCTTGGCGGCGTGACGATCCCCGCCGGCGCCGCGGTAGCCGCCCTCGTCTCTTCGGCAAGCCGCGACGAGAGCCGCTTTGCCGATCCCGACCGCTTCGACATCAACCGCGACGAAGGCAACCATGCCGCTTTCGGCTTCGGCCATCATTTCTGCTCGGGCCGGTTCTTCGCACGCGAGCAGATGTGCCTTGCGGTAAGGCTGTTGCTCCAACGCTTCCCCGATCTCAGCCTTGTGCAGGGCAGGGAACCGGTGTTTCGCGGCTGGGAATTCCGCGCGCCCACCACATTGCATGTGTCCCTTGGAGTCCGTCATCCATGATCAGTCAGGTTGCCATCGACACGCTGCGCAAGACGGAGATCGGCGCGCGGGGCCTGTTCATCGATGGCGCACAGACCGAGGCTACAAGCGGCGAAACCCTGCCGGTGACGTCGCCGGTTGATGGCCGCCCGTTTGCCAGTATCGCCGATGGCAATGCCGCCGACATCGACCGCGCGGTCAAGTCGGCGCGCAAGGCGTTCGAGAAGGGCTCGTGGTCGCGATCAGCGCCGGCCTTTCGCAAGAAGGTGCTGACGAAATTCGCCGAGCTGGTCGAAAAGCATGCCGACGAGCTCGCCGTGCTCGGCGTGCGCGACAATGGCACCGAGATCGGCATGGCCTACAAGGCCGAACCGCTCTCGGCGGCAGGCACCATCCGCTACTACGCCGAGGCCATCGACAAGGTCTATGGCGAGATCGCGCCGACGGCCGACAATGTTCTGGGACTGATCCACAAGGAGCCGCTCGGCGTCGTCGGCGTCATCGTGCCGTGGAATTTTCCGCTGATGATCGGCGCCTGGAAGATTGCGCCGGCGCTTGCCGCCGGCAATTGCGTGGTGGTCAAGCCGCCGGAAATCGCTTCGCTGACGCTGCTGCGGCTGGCCGAACTGGCAAGCGAGGCCGGCTTGCCCCCCGGTGTGCTCAACGTCGTCACCGGCCGTGGTTCGGTTACCGGCGAGGCGCTCGGCCTGCATATGGATGTCGACGCCATCGCCTTCACCGGTTCCGGCCCGGTCGGCCGACGGCTGCTCGAATATTCCGCTCGCTCCAACCTGAAACGCGCCTTCCTCGAACTAGGCGGCAAGTCGCCCAACATCGTCTTTGCCGATGCTCCCGACCTGAAACAGGCGGCGGTCGTCTCGGCCAACGGCATTTTTCGCAATTCCGGCCAGGTCTGCGTCGCTGGCTCGCGCCTGCTCGTCCAGGCGTCGGTCTATGACCGTTTCATGGACGAGCTTCTCTTGGCAACGACCCGGCTGAAAGTCGGCGACCCGCTCGATCTCTCCAGCGACATCGGCGCGGTATCGAGCGCCGAACAGCTGGACAAGAACCTCGGTTTCGTCACCAGGGCCACGGAAGAAGGTGCCCGTCTCGTCACCGGCGGCGAACGGATCCTGACAGAGACCGGCGGCAGCTACATGGCGCCGACGATCTTCGAGAACGTCACGCAAGACATGCAGCTTGCGCGTGAGGAGGTGTTCGGGCCCGTACTCGGCGTCATGCGCTTCGAAACCGAGGAGGAGGCGGTTCGGCTTGCCAATTCGACCGTCTACGGGCTTGCCTCCGCGGTGTGGACCGCCAACCTCTCCACCGCGCATCGCATGGTGCGCGCCATCAATGCCGGCGTCGTCCACGTCAACACCTATGGCGGCGCCGACATCACCGTGCCGCTCGGCGGCGTCAAGCAGTCGGGCTTCGGCCGCGACAAGTCGCTGCACGCGCTGGAGAAATATTTGGAACTCAAGACCGCCTGGATCGCGCTTTGAGACCAACCGTGGCGCTGGTCTCCTTCCGAATCTGACCTTCCCACGGAGATGCCCGGGATCGCCTTAGATCCGGCGGCGGTCGGCCGAGCGCCGTCTTGTTCTCTCTTCGTTGGAATTTTTGAGAGAATATTCCCGGCTTTGGCGAGAACGGCGAAACGCGTTCTTTGATTAAATCAATAGAATTTCTGACGATGTGATCAAGGCTGGGCAGTCCGCTTGGCCGCATGACTTCACAACCGCAGAGATCAATCATGTCCGACTTCAAAAACACTTTGCCATCTTCCTCAGGGTCAACCATCAGCCGGCGCAGCGGCTTGGCTCTGCTGTTCGCATCGGCCGTCGCGGTCGGCAGCTTGATGGCGCCGCATGCTTCGTTCGCCGAGGACAAGAAGGCGATCAAGGTCGGCATCATCAGCGGCGAGGACGAGGATGTCTGGCGCGTCGTCGTCGCGCAAGCCGCCGAAAAGGGCCTCGCCATCGAGACCGTGGTGTTCAACGACTACACCCAGCCCAACGAGGCGCTGGAGCGCGGCGAAATCGACGCCAACGCCTTCCAGCACCAGCCCTATCTCGACAACCAGATCAAGACACAGGGCTATCACATCGTGCGTGTCGGCTATACCGGCGTCTGGCCGATCGGCCTCTACTCGAAGAAGTACAAAGCAGTCGCCGACCTGCCCGAGGGCGCGGTCGTCGGCGTGCCGAACGACCCATCCAACGAAGGCCGGGCGCTGCGCGTGCTGCAGAACGAGGGCGTGATCAAGCTGAAAGACGGCACCGGCATTCTGGCCACCACCGCCGACATCGCCGAGAATGCGAAGAAGGTGGTGATCAAGGAACTCGACGCCGGCATCGTCGGCCGCTCGGTCGAGGATCTCGACGCGGCCGTGGTCAATACCGACTGGGCGCTGAAAAGCGGCCTGACGCCGGAAAACCGCATCGCGCAGGAGCCCATCGCCGACAATCCCTACCGCAATTTCATCGCGGTGAAGGCCGGCAACGAGAACGAGGCCTGGGTGAAGACGCTGGTCGCCTCCTATCAGAACGAGGCGGTGAAGGCCGAGTTCGATAAGGTCTACAAGGGCACCGGCCTCAGCGCCTATTGACCCGATCGTCGACCGGAAACCCGGTTCGAGAGCAATAGCGGTCCGCGCTCAGGCGCGGGCCGCGATTGCGTTTTCGGAGAACAGGAACATTCATGAACCAGCATATCACGGCATCCGGAGAAACCGCCGATCCGACGCATGCCCGGCCCGACGCGTCTCAGGACGTCGTGCGCCTCGTCGACCTGAAGCGCCGCTTCGGTGTGACAGCGGCGCTCGACGGCATCTCGCTGACCGTGCGCAAGGGCGAGATCCTCGGTATCATCGGTCGCAGCGGCGCCGGCAAATCGACGTTGATCCGCTGCCTGAACGGGTTGGAACGGCCTGACTCCGGCGAGGTGTTCATCGAAGGCCGCGAGATCAGCCGGCTAGGCGAGCGCGACCTGCAGCCGTTGCGGCGACGCATCGGCATGATCTTCCAGCATTTCAACCTGCTGTCGGCCAAGACCGTCGAGGACAATGTGGCGCTACCGCTCAAGATCGAGGGGCGCCCGAAAGCCGAGAGGCTGAAGCGCGCCGCCGAACTGCTCGATCTCGTCGGCCTGTCGGAGAAAGCAAAAGCCTATCCGGCGTCGCTGTCGGGTGGCCAGAAGCAGCGCGTCGGCATCGCCAGGGCGCTGGCAGCACGGCCGGCGCTGCTTTTGTCGGATGAAGCCACTTCGGCGCTCGATCCGGAGACGACGCGCTCCATCCTCGCACTGCTGAAAGACATCAACCGGCAGCTCGGCCTGACCATCCTGCTGATCACCCACGAGATGGAGGTGATCCGCTCGATCGCCGACCGCGTGGCGGTGATCGATGCCGGGCGCATCGTCGAGGAAGGCCCGGTCTGGTCGGTGTTTGCCGACCCGCGCTCGGACATCACCAGAAGCCTGCTCGGCGCCATCCGGCCGCAGCTGCCAGCCGAACTGGCGGCCCGGCTGCTGCCGGGGGCCAGCGCGGAGACGATCCTGCGCGTGGATGTGGCCGGCGAAGCGGCAAGCGGGCCATTGCTGTCCGACCTTGCCACGGCTGTTCCAGGCACCTTCCGCCTCGTCCATGGCGGCATCGACCATATCCAGCAGCAGCCGGTCGGCACGCTGTTCCTTTCGGTTCCCGGCAGCGATGCAAATCATCTCGCTGACATCATCACATTCCTGAAGGCCCGCCAGGCGCGGGTGGAGGTGCTTGGCCATGTCGCCGATCCTGTTTGAACTTCTGCTGCGTTCGATCTGGGAGACGGTGCTGATGACGGCCGCCTCCGGCCTCATCTCGCTGGTCTTCGGCCTGCCGCTCGGCCTGGCCTTGATCGCCACCGAACGCGGCGGGATTGCCGAAAGCCTGTGGGTGAACCGGTCGCTTGGCGCCGTCATCAACGGCTTCCGTTCGGTGCCCTTCATCATTCTTCTGGTCGCGCTCATCCCGGTGACGCGGCTGATCGTCGGCACCTCGATCGGCACATGGGCGGCCATCGTGCCGCTGTCGATCGCCGCCACGCCCTACTATGCGCGCATCGCCGAAGTGTCGCTGCGCGAAGTCGATCGCGGGCTGATCGAGGCGGCGCGCGCCATGGGCGGCAACCGCTGGACGATCATCCGCGAGGTGCTGGTGCCGGAAGCCCTGCCCGGCATTGTCGCCGGCTTCACGGTGACGCTGGTGACGCTGATCGGTGCCTCGGCCATGGCCGGCGCCATCGGTGCCGGCGGCCTCGGCGACCTCGCCATCCGCTACGGCTATCAACGATTTGAGACGTCCATCATGATCGCCGTGGTCATCGTGCTGATCATCCTGGTCTGCGGCATCCAGTGGGCGGGGGACCGGCTGGTGGCGAGGCTGGATCGGCGGGGGTGAAAGACTGGCTGATGGCACGGCCGGGGACGGGATAGGCGGAGGCCTTCCCGCCACCAAACCGTCTGACGCCCGGCTTCACCCGCCAAAGCTGCCCAGCCGCGTCGGCTGCGTATAGCTGCGGTCGACATAGAGCAGGGCCGAGCCGCCGCTGCCGTGCCGGACATCGATGACGCGGCCGATCATGACATTGTGCGTGCCGACGATATGCACAGTCTCGATCTCGCAATCGAAATTGACGATCGCATCCGACAGCGCCGGCGTACCGGAGGTCAGCGTCTGCCAGCGTGCGGCGGAGTAGCGCGCTTCCATGTCCCTGGTCGCGCCGGCGAACTTTCCCGCCAGATGCATGTGGTCATGCGTCAGCACGTTGACGCAGAAGCGCTGGTTGGACAGGAACATGGCGGCCTGCGTCGAGCGCCCGTTCATGCACACCAGCAGCGTCGGCGGCTCGTCGGAGACGCTGCACATGGCGGTGGCGGTGAAGCCGCCGCGCCCTGCCGGGCCATCGGTGGTGACGATGTTGACCGGCGCGCAGACCCTCGCCATGGCGTCGCGGAAATCGGTTTTCGAAATCTGCGTGGCCATCTGGTTTCACTCGGCCGTTGAGACAAGCGGATTGAACCAGGTATCGCCCGTCCAGCCATTCTCGTCATAGTCGGCCATGCAGGTGTCGACGAGCTCTTCCATCGCCTTCAGCCGCCCGCCGCGTTCAGCTCCTTTCAGCACCTGCAGCCGCACCTCTTCCGGCGCGCCGGCATAGTTGAGCTCGTAGAGCGCGTGACGGCCGCCGAACTCGGTGCCGGTCGCGTCCCACAAAAGCTTCATGATCTTGATGCGCTCGATGTGGCCCATGTCGTTGGAGCCGCGCACATATTGCGCCAGATACTTGTCGATCTCGGGGTTGTTGAAGTCGCGCACCGACGACGGCAGGTAGATCAGCCCGGACGCGATCACCCGGCGCACGGTGTCGATGACGCGCGGATAGGCTTCCGACATGAAGGTGCGGTAGGCGAGCGCGGCTTCCAGATTGGGCAGCACCGCACCATTCGCCCACGGGATCGGGTTGTAGGCCATGGCGTTGGAAAAGCTCCAGAACATGTGCCGCAGTGCAATGACCTCGCCCAGTGCCGCCTGGTTGCCGCGGAAAGCATCGCCGCCCGTGGCGCGCAGCGCCTTGGCCAGCAGGCCGGCGAGGAAATCGAGCTTGACGGCGAAACGCGTGCAGCCCTGGAAGCAGTAGCCATGCATGAAGCCGGACGCCGGGTGGAAGGACAGGATCTTCTGCGCATCGCGCAGCACCAGCACGTCCTCCCAGGGGATGAAGACATTGTCGAGCACCAGGATCGCGTCGTTCTCGTCGAAGCGTGACGACAGCGGATAGTCGAACGGCGCCGCCACCGTGTTGGCCGTCTGCTCGTAGGAGACGCGGCAGAACATCTTTATCCCCGGCGCATTCATCGGCACGATGAACATCACCGACAGCGACGGATCCTCGGTGACCGTCGCCGATCCCTGCGCCAGGAAGTTATAGTGCGTCAGCGCCGAGGACGTCGCCACCACCTTGGCGCCGGAGACGTAGATGCCGGCATCCGTCTCCTTGGTGATGTGGACGAAGATGTCCTTCACCTGTTCGGCCGGCTTGTGGCGGTCAATCGGCGGGTTGACGATGGCATGGTTCATGAACAGCACGGCTTCCTGGGCACGCCTGTGCCAGGACAGGGCATTGTCCCTGAACGGCCCGTACCAGTCTGCGTTGGCGCCGAGCGTATTCATCAGCGCCGCCTTGTAGTCGGGCGTGCGCCCCATCCAGCCATAGGACATGCGTGACCACTCGGCGATCGCCGTCTGCTGGGCGGCGAGTTCGCCAGAGGATTTGGCGACGCGGAAATATTTGTGGGTGTAGCCGCCCGAGCCGGTGTCGGTCGGCGAAGTCAGCGTGTCCCGTCGCAGGGGATCATGCAGCGCATCGTAGAGGCGCGCCAGCGACCGCGCCGAATTGCGCATCGACGGGTGCGTGGTGACATCGGCAATGCGTTCGCCATTGATATAGACCTCGCGGCCGTCGCGCAGGCTCTCCAGATACTCGGCCCCGGTGAACGGCCGTGCCTTGTCGGCGCGGAAGTCTTCTGATCGCATGATGGTCCTCCTCTTGAGTCGCAACACTAGCGCCTTGGGCATGCATCGGTTATGGACGGAACGGCAAAACCGATTGGACTTTTTCAGGCGCCATGAGCCAGAATTCCATCCCCGACTTCTTCGTCTATGGCGAGCCTGTGCGGCCGCTCGATGTCGGTTTCCTGCATGTCGAGACGGTGCTTGCGCGCAGCAATATCCATCTTGGTCAGGTTGCGGCGCACAAGCATCCGCAGATGGGCCAGATCACCTACTGGACCAGCGGCTCCGGCACCTACCGTATCGAAGACCGATCCTGGGACTTTTCGGCGCCTGCCGTCAGCTTCGTGCCGAGCGCTGTCGTGCATGGCTTCTCGATCGGACCCGGCACCGATGCCATCGTCGTCTCGGTCGCCGACGGCGCGCTCGCGGCCATCGCCGCTCACAGCCTGCTGCCGCTGGACAGGCCGGTCTTTGCCGACGGTCTGCCACGACACGCAGCGTGGGCGAGACTGGCGGCGGTGCTGGAGATGATCGCCGCCGAATATGCCGAGGCGCAAGCCGGCAATGACAGGGTCCTGCCGGCGCTGATCGCCGTCGCACTCTCCCACATTGCGCGCCTCAGCCCCGGCGTGACCGCCTCCGCCGCCTCTTCCGATGCTTCGCTGGCGCGGGGCCTGCGTCGGCTCGCCGACACGCATTTCCGCGACAACTGGCCGGTCGATCGCTACGTCGAGGCGCTGGCCACCACGCCGCATCTTCTCGACAAGGCTGCCCATGCGGTTCTGGGCGCCGGCGTCAAGCGGGTCGTCAGCGAAAGGCGGCTGCTGGAGGCCAAGCGCCTGCTGCTGTTCACCGTACGCACGGTGGAGGACATCGCCTACGAGATCGGCTTCGACGACCCGGCGTATTTTTCACGGTTCTTTCGCGCGCGAGTCGGCGAAGCGCCCGCCGCCTGGCGCCGGAAGCACTTGCAGGGCCATTGATCCTGCGTGAAATGCAGACCCCGTGACGCGCAATCCTCGATGTTGCAGCCACAGCCACTTTTTCGTGAAGCTGAACGGGTTGATCCCTTCGCCTGCCTGCCTAGGTAGAAAGGAGCGGCGGGTGCCACGCAAATCTGACATCGGACCAATCTGACGGTCGGCATGATATTTTCCTGCATTCAAAAGCTTGCCCTTCCTATTCTCTTCGTTGGCATCCAGTCTTCCTGCGTCGTTCCCGACGATACGTCGCGCGTGGCCAAGGTTGACCCCACCGCGGCGGCGGCTCGCAAGGAGATGGTCGGCCTCAGCGAAGCCGACGTCCGCATGTGCGCGGGGTTTCCGACCGCCACCGCGGACGCCGGCCGATCGGGCCAGATCTGGTCCTATAAGCGCGTCGTTCAGCGCGGCAATCTCAGCATCGTCGTCCCAACCATGGCATTGGGCGCGATCCCGGCGGTCGGTGGCTCCGTCAATGTCGCTCCCGGCGGTTATTGCGATACGCAAATTCGCATGGTCGACGGTCGCGTCGCCGAAGTTGCCTACGCCGGCGACAACAATATGCCGAACAGGCGCGACGCGCTTTGTGTCAGCACGGTGGACGCCTGCGTGACCTATGCGCGTCAACACGGTCAGAGGCCAGTGGCAGCGAAACGGCGATGACGGTCACGCAAATATCGTTGAGGGCTTGACTGACCCGCCGGACAGAATACGCTAGCGCAAAATACCGGCTCTGATCGCCGGGCGGCAAGAATGCCTCGTATGCCTCGCCCTCCCGGCGCTGGCTGCGAGGCATTGTCATTTTGGGGATCTGTTTGAAACGGCGTATCGAGATCGGCATCCTATATTCCCGCTCGGGGAGCTATCAGCTCGTCTCCGATGCGTGCCGCATCGGCGCCATGCGCGCCATCGCCGACATCAACGCCGATCGCAGCTCAGGTATCGAACTGGTGCCGGTCGAGCGCGATCCGCAAAGCAATGCCGACCGCTACGCAACGCTGTGCGAGGATATTTTCAGGACCAGCAGCGCGCGCCATGTCGTCGGGTGCGTCACCTCGTGGAGCCGCAAGGAAACCATTCCGGTGCTCGAGAAGGCGGGCGGCATGCTGTGGTACGCCTGCCCCTATGAGGGCTTCGAGGCCAACGAGCACGTCGTCTACATGCACGCCTGCCCCAACCAGCATCTGGTGCCGTTGATGGCGCATGTCGTGCCGCGTTTCGGCGCCAACGGTTTCCTGCTTGGCTCGAACTATATCTGGGGCTGGGAGATGAACCGCGTCGCCCGCGACCTGATCGCCGATGCCGGCGGCAAGGTTCTGGGCGAACGCTATCTGCGCATCGGCGAGACCGACGTGTCGCGTCTGATCGCGGAAATCCGCGCCACGCGGCCGAACTTCATCCTCAACAACCTGATCGGCACCTCGTCCTACGCCTTCCTCGCGGCCTATCGCGACCTAGGTCACGAGGATGCCGCCTTCAGTCCCGAGACTTGTCCCGTCATCTCCTGCAACCTCACCGAAGGTGAGCTGCCGGCGATCGGTGAATCCGGCAAGGGACATCTATCGGTCGGGCCGTACTTCGCGCCGCGGCCGGCCGCCTTCGCCTCGTCTTTCGAGGCCTCCGCCTATGCCTCCGTGCAGGTGATGGCCGACGTGCTCTCCAGCAATCCCGAAGCCGGTCCGGCGGAATTTTCCAGAGCCTTCGCAGAACGCCGCTTCTCCACCCGGCTCGGGCCGATCGCCATCGACGCGCACTCGCAGCACGCCACATTGCCGGTGATCATCGGGCGGATCGCGGACGGCTTCTTCGAGGTCGTCAGCCGCGAAGACGAAGTCGCGCCGGATCCCTATCTGTCGCGCTACGACCCGGCAAAAACATTCGGCCGCCCACGCCTGAGGGTGGTGTCGTGACGAGAGCCCCACGCATCCCCAATCTCGGCGGCGCCAAGGCGTTTATCCTGCATCGCCCGCATCCGACGGTGCAGGCGATCACCAGGCAATTGTCGGCCATCGGCCTGATCACGCTGGACTGCTGGCCGGAACTGCCGCCCGAGGCGCTGGCGGCCGATTTCGTGTTCTTCGACGCCGATCTCGGTTTCGACGAGCAGTTCCCCTGGAAGCCGGGCGAGGCGCCGATGCCGCTGGTGGCGCTGATCGGCTCCGAGGCGCCGGGCCGCATCGAATGGGCGCTGTCGCACAAGGCCGATGCCCAGCTCCTGAAGCCGGTCGGCAATGCCGGCGTCTACAGCGCGCTGCTGATCGCGCGCCAGAGTTTCGAGGCGCGAAAACACCTGGCCAGTGAGATTGCCTCGCTTCGCCAGCGCGTCGCCGAGCGCCAGACCATCGTGCGCGCGGTCACCGCACTGGCGAAAGGCACCGATGACGGCCGCGCCTATGCGCAGCTTCGCTCGCTGGCTATGAGCTGGCAGATCAGCGTCGAGGATGCCGCGCGGCGGATCGTGGCAATGACAAGTGAAGAAGCAACAGGGGAAGAAGGCGGCGATGACCAGTCCCATCGCGCCTGATCTCACCGCGCCAGGGCGCATGCCGGTCAAACCACGCGCCGGCGTCTGGCGCCGGCTGGTCAGGCGCCGTCTCGCACTGCTTGGGCTGATGATCGTCGCCATTGTCGTTGCCGGCGCCGTGCTGGCGCCATGGCTGACTGGCTATGATCCCAACGAGCAGATGTTCGACGGCCTGACCATCGAGGGCTCGCCCTTGCCGCCGGATGCAAAATTCTGGCTGGGCACCGACCTGCTCGGCCGTGACCTGTTGACCCGCATCCTCTACGGCGCCCGCACCTCGCTGATCATCGGCATCGTCGCCAATGGCGTGG
Source organism: Mesorhizobium sp. M0518 (assembly GCF_040321125.1). NCBI lineage: Bacteria > Pseudomonadati > Pseudomonadota > Alphaproteobacteria > Hyphomicrobiales > Phyllobacteriaceae > Mesorhizobium > Mesorhizobium sp. M0518. The sequence continues at coordinate 184,035 of NZ_JAMYQY010000008.1, read as the reverse complement.
CGCTGTTCATCGGCACGCTGGTCGGTGTTGTCGCCGGCTATTTCCGTGGCTGGATCGGCAGCGCGCTGATGCGCTTCACCGATTTGATGATGGCGTTTCCGGCACTGCTGCTCGCCATTTGCCTGGCGGCGGTGTTCGAGCCCAGCCTGTGGATCGTCGCCATGGTCATCGCGCTGGTCAACTGGGTGCAGACCGCCCGCGTCATCTACACCGAAACCTCTTCGCTGGCCGAGCGCGAATTCATCGACGCCGAACGCACCATTGGGGCGAGTGCACCGCGCATCCTGTTTCGCCATATCCTGCCGCATCTGCTGCCGACCATCATCGTCTGGGGCACGCTCGGCATCTCGACCACGGTGCTGCTCGAGGCGACACTCTCCTTCCTCGGCATCGGCGTGCAGCCGCCGACGGCGTCGTGGGGCAACATCATCTTCGAGAACCAGACCTATTTCCAGGCCGCACCCTGGCTGGTGTTCTTCCCCGGTGCCGCGATCCTGGCGCTGGCGCTGGCCTTCAACCTGATCGGCGACGCACTGCGCGACATCCTCGATCCGACGCAGAGGGGCCGGGCATGATCGCCTATCTCGGCCGCCGCCTGATCCAGTCGCTGCTGATCCTGCTCGGCGTCTCGCTGATCACTTTCGCGCTGCTCTATCTCCTGCCCGCCGATCCGGTGCGCCAGATCGCCGGTCGCAGCGCCACGCCGCAGACGGTCGAGAACATCCGCCAGCAGCTCGGCCTCGACCAGCCCTTCATCGTCCAGTACTGGCGCTATCTCACGAAGCTCATCAGCGGCGATCTCGGCCGCTCCTACATCCAGCGCTCCGAAGTCACCGAGCTGATCGTCTCACGGCTGCCGGCCAGCTTGTTGCTGATGGTCGGCGCCATCCTGTGCGAGCTGCTGCTCGGCCTGAGCATGGGCCTGATCGCTGCCGTCAAGCGCGGTACCGCCACCGACCAGACGCTGATGGTCGCCTCCTTCGTCGGCGTTTCGGCGCCGCAATTCGTCGTCGGCCTGCTGCTGCTCTACGTCTTTGCCGTGCGGCTCAGCTGGTTCCCGATCGGCGGCTATGGCACCTGGCGTCATCTCGTGCTGCCGTCGCTGACCATGGGCATACTCGGCGCCGGCTGGTACGCCCGCATGATGCGCTCGTCGATGATCGATGTTCTGCGCCAGGATTATGTCCGCACCGCCCGCGCCAAGGGCCTGGCGCGGCGAGCCATCCTGTTCCGCCATGCACTGCCCAACGCCATCCTGCCGGTCATCGCCATGATCGGCATCGACATCGGCATCTTCATGGGTGGCATTGTCGTCGTCGAAAGCGTGTTCGGCTGGCCTGGCATTGGCCAGCTGGCGTGGCAGGCCATCCAGCGCGTGGACATCCCGATCGTCATGGGCGTCACCCTGATCTCGGCCTTCGCCATCGTGCTCGGTAATCTGCTGGCCGACGTCATCGCGCCCTTCATCGACCCCCGCATCAAGCTCAGATGAAAATGAAAACCAGACAGAGAAAGGGAACATAAAAATGAAAAAGTTTCTCGCATCCACGGTAGCGGTATCGGCGCTGGCGCTGATGCTCGGCATGACAAGTGTTCGCGCCGAAGACGCCGTCGACCCGAACGCCAAGCAGGGCGGCGCCATCACCATCACCTACAAGGACGATGTCGCCACGCTCGATCCGGCGATCGGTTATGACTGGCAGAACTGGTCGATGATCAAGAGCCTGTTCGACGGGCTGATGGACTACGAGCCGGGCACCACCAATTTGAAACCCGACCTCGCCGAAAGCTACGAGATCTCGCCCGACGGCAAGACCTTCACCTTCAAGCTGCGCCATGGCGTGAAATTTCACAATGGCCGCGAAATGACCGCCGACGACGTGAAATATTCGCTCGACCGCGTCACCAATCCAAAGACCCAGAGCCCCGGCGCCGGCTTTTTCGGCTCGATCAAGGGCTATGACGATGTCGCCGCCGGCAAGGCCGAGAGCCTCTCCGGCGTCACCGTCGTCGACCCCTACACGGTCAAGTTCGAACTGACCCGCCCCGACGCAACCTTCCTGCATGTCATGGCCATCAACTTCTCGCATGTCGTGCCGAAGGAAGAGGTCGAGAAATACGGCGCCGATTTCGGCAAGCATCCGGTCGGCACCGGCGCCTTCAAGCTCGCCGAGTGGACACTCGGCCAGCGCATCGTCTTCGAGCGCAATGCGGACTATTGGCACAAGGGCCTGCCGCATCTGGACAAGATCACCTTCGAGATCGGCCAGGAGCCGATCGTTGCGCTGCTGCGCCTGCAGAAGGGCGAGATCGACGTGCCCGGCGACGGCATTCCGCCGGCAAAATTCCAGGAGGTGATGGCTGATCCCGAGCAGAAGGCGCGCGTCGTCGAAGGCGGCCAGCTGCACACCGGCTATGTCACCATGAACACCACCATGGCGCCGTTCGATAATGTGAAGGTGCGCCAGGCGGTCAACATGGCGATCAACAAGGCGCGCGTGATCCAGATCATCAACGGCCGCGCCGTGCCGGCCAATCAGCCGCTGCCGCCGTCGATGCCGGGCTACGACAAGGAATACAAGGGCTATCCCTATGACGTCGCCAAGGCCAAGGCCCTGCTTGCCGAGGCCGGCCATCCCGATGGTTTCGAGACGCAATTGTTCGCCATGAACACCGATCCCAACCCGCGCATCGCCCAGGCGATCCAGCAGGACCTGGCGGCCATCGGCATCAAGGCCAGCATCCAGTCGCTCGCCCAGGCAAACGTCATTGCCGCCGGCGGCGACAAGGCCGGCGCACCGATGATCTGGTCCGGCGGCATGGCCTGGATCGCCGATTTCCCCGATCCGTCGAACTTCTACGGCCCGATCCTCGGCTGCGCCGGTGCGGTGCCGGGCGGCTGGAACTGGTCGTGGTATTGCAACAAGGATCTCGACGCCAAGGCGGCCGAGGCCGACTCGGTGGTCGATCCCGCCAAGGCTGGCGAACGCGACAAGATGTGGAGCGCCATCTACGACAAGGTGATGGAGGACGCGCCTTGGGCGCCGGTCTTCAACGAGCAGCGCTTCACCATGAAATCGGCGCGCATGGGCGGCGCCGACAACCTCTATGTCGACCCGGTCCATATCCCGATCAACTACGACAATGTGTACGTAAAAGATGTGCAATAACTGCGACTACACCATCCACGGGCGCCAACATCATTTCGGCTGGGACAATTCGTTTGCCCCGGCCGAGCGGGTGGCGCCCGGCTCGACCATCGAGTTCCAGTGCCTCGATTCCTCCGGTGGCCAGTTGCAGGCCGACAGCACGGTCGCCGACGTCGCCAAGCTCGACTTCGCCACCGTCAATCCGGTGACCGGGCCGATCTTCGTCGAGGGCGCCGAGCCGGGTGACGCACTGAAGGTGACGATCGAGATGTTCAAACCGTCCGGCTTCGGCTGGACGGCCAACATTCCGGGCTTCGGGCTGCTCGCCGACGACTTCAAGGAGCCGGCGCTGAACATCTGGAAGTACGACGCTGCCTCGCTCGAGCCGGCGCTGTTCGGCAAAAATGCGAGGGTGCCGCTGAAACCCTTCGCCGGCACCATCGGCAACGCCCTGGCGGAAAAGGGTCACCACTCGGTGGTCCCGCCAAGACGCGTCGGCGGCAATCTCGACATCCGCGATCTCGCCGCCGGCACCACGCTGTACCTGCCGGTGGAAGTGGCGGGCGCGCTGTTTTCGGTCGGCGACACCCATGCCGCGCAAGGCGACGGCGAGGTCTGCGGCACGGCGATCGAAAGTCCGATGGACGTCGTGCTCAAGCTCGACCTGGTCAAGGATGCCAGGCTGAAGACGCCGCGCTTCACCACGCCAGGCCCGGTGACGCGCCATCTCGACGCCAAGGGCTATGAGGTGACGACGGGAGTTGGGCCGGACCTGATGACGGGTGCAAAGGAGGCGGTTGCCCAGATGGTCGATCTGCTTTCCACCCGCTACAGAATAGACCCCGTCGAGGCCTACATGCTGGCCTCGGTCTGCGGCGATCTCCGCATCAGCGAGATCGTCGACATGCCGAACTGGGTGGTGTCGTTCTACTTCCCGCGCTGCGTGTTTGAATGAGGTTGGGCCGGCGCTGCACCCCCCTCTGTCCTGCCGGACATCTCCCCCGCAAGGGGGGAGATCGGATGTCACGACGGGCTTCGCCACTTTTCCACGGTGACGAATGGACGCCGCGGCAAAGCCGCCAATCTCCCCCCTTGCGGGGGAGATGTCCGGCAGGACAGAGGGGGGTGTGCCGGAGTAAATCCCCCTCCGGGTCACACGCGCAATGATCGCCGCCAGCAAACCCATCCTCCACATCGCCAACCTCTGCGTCAGCGTGCGCGGCGAAGATGGCGAGCGCGAGGTCGTCTCCGACCTGTCGCTGACTTTGGCGCGTGGCGAGACGCTCTGCATTGCCGGTGAATCCGGCTCCGGCAAATCGATGACCGCACTGGCCATCATGCAATTGCTGCCGCAGCCCTCGGCACGCATATCGTCTGGGAAAATCCATCTCGGCGATACAGATCTGACAACTCTGGACGAGCGCCGGATGCGGCGCATCCGCGGCGACCGCATCGCCATGATCTTCCAGGAGCCGATGACCTCGCTCAACCCCGTGCTGTCGATCGGCCGGCAGCTCACCGAATCCATTGAGGCACACACCAGCCTGTCGCAGGGCGAAGTCCGCCGGCGCGCCATCGAGGCTCTGAAAGCGGTGCGCATTTCGGAAGCCGAAAGCCGGCTAAAGCAGTTTCCGCACGAACTGTCCGGCGGCATGCGCCAGCGGGTGATGATCGCCATGGCGCTGGCGCTCGAGCCGGACGTGCTGATCGCCGACGAGCCGACGACGGCACTTGACGTCACCGTGCAAGGCGAGGTGCTGGAGCTGCTGCGCGACCTGCAGCGCCAGCACGGCACCAGCGTCATCCTGATCACCCACGACATGGGCGTGGTCGCAGAGATGGCCGACCGCGTCATCATCATGCGGCATGGCCGCATGGTCGAAGAGGGGAAAACCGCCGACATTTTTTCCAGGCCACAAGCCGACTACACGCGCGAACTGCTTGCCGCCGTACCGCGCATCGGCAGCGGCGTCGGCCGACAGACATCCAGGGAGGCCGAGACGACGACGGCATCGGCCAATGTCGCCGAGGTCAAGGACCTGCATGTCCGCTTCGACCTGCATGGCGGTTTCTTCGGTCGGGTCAACCGGCGCGTTCACGCCGTCGAAGGCGTCAGCTTCTCGATCGCGCCCAACGAGACGCTGGCGTTGGTCGGCGAGTCCGGTTGCGGCAAGTCGACCACCGCCAAGGCGCTGGCCGGACTGGTGCCCTACAGCGGAGGCGTCGTCATCGGCGGCCGCAATTTGTCTGGCCTTGGCCGCGACGAGCGTAAGGCGGTGCGTCGCGACGTGCAGATGATTTTTCAGGATCCCTACGCCTCGCTCGACCCGCGCATGCGCGTCGGCGAACTCGTCGCCGAGCCGCTGCTGATCCATGGCATCGCCTCGAAGCAAGAGCGCAGCGACCGTGTGGCCGCGCTGTTCGAGCGCGTCGGCCTGTCGGCCGATCAGATGGAACTCTATCCGCATGAATTCTCCGGCGGCCAGCGCCAGCGCGTCTGTATTGCGCGTGCTCTTGCGCTGCGGCCGAAGCTGATCATCGCCGACGAAAGCGTCTCGGCGCTTGACGTCTCGGTGCAGGCGCGCGTGCTCGATCTGTTGAAGGAATTGCAGCGCGAATTCGGCGTCGCTTATCTCTTCATCTCGCATGACATGGCGGTGGTCGAGAACATCTCCGACCGCGTCGCCGTCATGTATCTCGGCCAGATCGTCGAGATGGGCACGCGCGACCAGGTCTTTTCCAACCCGCGTCATCCCTACACCAGGCGGCTGATCGAAGCCGTGCCCGTGCCCGATCCGGCTAAGCGACGAAGCCGCTTCGCCCGCCTCGACCAAGAGATCCCGAGCGCCACCCGCAGGATCGGCGAGACGCCGTTGAAACTGGCGCTGAGGGATGTCGGCAACGGCCACCTCGTCGCCGCCGAGGGCTGAGGCAAGTACCGCCGCGGGTCGCGGTTCACGTGTTTGTGTTTCTATCTCGGGCTCAAGGTGGCGTTCCGCCGCCAAAGCGCATCGCTTCGATCACGAAATCCGGGACGGCCTCTTGCCCTCTGTCCCTATCTTCCTCATGTTCAATACCATTGCGATGATCGATCGTAGGAGGGTCGGTCGGATTCATCGCTTTGGGAGGAAGTCAACCATGAAGGTAAGCCTTTTCGTTTCCGCGGCACTTCTCGCCGCATCCGCGATCCCCGCCTCGGCCGCCGACATTTCCGACGGCAAGGTCAAGATCGGCATCCTCAACGACCAGTCGGGCGTCTATGCCGATTTCGGCGGCAAGTGGTCGGTCGAGGCGGCCAAGATGGCGGTCGAGGATTTCGGCGGCAAGGTGCAGGGAGCGCCGATAGAAATCATCAGCGCCGACCACCAGAACAAACCGGATATCGCCTCCAACATCGCGCGGCAGTGGTACGACACCGAGCAGGTCGATGCCATCATGGAACTGACGACCTCTTCGGTGGCGCTCGCCGTCCAGGGGATTTCCAAGGAAAAGAAGAAGATCGACATCGTCACCGGCGCGGCGACCACGGAGCTGACCGGCAAACAATGCTCGCCCTATGGCTTCCACTGGGCCTATGACACACATTCGCAAGCGGTGGGCACCGGCGGCTCTCTCGTGCAGCAGGGCGGCGACAGCTGGTTCTTCGTCACCGTCGACTATGCATTCGGCTATTCGCTGAAGGATCAGACCACCAAGTTCGTCGAGAGCCATGGCGGCAAGGTGCTGGGCGAGGTGCGTTATCCCCTGGGATCGACCGATTATTCGTCCTTCCTGCTGCAGGCGCAATCGTCGGGCGCCAAGGTCATCGGCCTGGCCAATGCCGGCCTCGATACCTCCAACTCGATCAAGCAGGCGGCCGAATTCGGCATCGTGCAGGGCGGTCAGCGTCTTGCCGCACTCCTGTTCACGCTGGCCGAGGTGCATGGGCTTGGCCTTCAAGCGGCGCAGGGCGTTGTGCTGACCGAAGGCTATTATTGGGATCGCGACGACAAGAGCCGCGAATTCGGGCAGCGCTTTTTCAAGCGCACCAACCGCATGCCGAACATGATCCAGGCCTCGACCTATTCGGCGGTGACGCAGTACCTGAAAGCGATCGACAAGGCCGGCACGGACGAGACCGAAGCGGTCGCCAAGCAACTGCATTCGATGCCCGTGGACGACGCCGCGATAACCAACGGCAAAGTGCAGGCGGACGGCAACATGGTCCATGACATGTACCTCTATCAGGTCAAGTCGCCAGCCGAGAGCACCAAGGAGTGGGACTACTACAAATATCTCGCCACCATTCCTGGCAACGAGGCCTTCCTTAGCGAAAAGGAAAGCGGCTGTCCGACGGCCGGCCAGTGATCGGCGCGGCCGATGGCGCCGACTGACCTGAGCGCGAACGAGCCGCCTGTGGTGCTTTCCGCCCGCGGGTTGCGGCGCGACTTTGCCGGCTTCATCGCCGTCAAAAACGTCGATCTCGATGTCCGCCATGGCAACATCCATGCCCTGATCGGACCCAACGGCGCCGGCAAGACGACCGTCTTCAACCTGCTCACCAAGTTCCTGGCGCCGACCAGCGGCAGGATCGAGCTGCTTGGCCACGACATCACCCGCACCTCGCCGGCCAGGGTTGCGCGGATGGGTCTGGTGCGCTCGTTCCAGATATCGGCGATTTTTCCGCACCTCAGCGTGCTCGACAATGTCCGCGTCGCCCTGCAGCGGCCGGGCGGGCTCAGCGTTCAGTTCTGGCGCTCGCTGGCGGCGCTCGACCGGCTGACGCCGCGCGCCGAGGAATTGCTGCGCTCGGTCGGTCTCGACGACGCCAGGAACAGGCTCGCCGGCGACCTTTCCTATGGCAGGAAACGCGTGCTCGAGATCGCCACGACCCTGGCGCTCGACCCGAAAGTGCTGCTGCTGGACGAGCCGATGGCCGGCATGGGGCATGAGGACGTGGCCACCGTTTCCAACCTGATCCGTTCGGTGGCCAGGGATCGCGCCGTTCTGATGGTCGAGCACAATCTGACCGTCGTGGCCGACCTTTGCGACTGGATAACGGTCATGCAGCGCGGCGAGGTGCTGGCCGCCGGCGACTACGCCACCGTCAGCCGCGACGAGCGCGTCAAGATCGCCTATATGGGCACCGCCGATGACTAGTGCCGCACCTCTGCTTGCAGTCAGCGGCCTCAACGCCTGGTATGGCGAGGGCCATGCGTTGCACGGCGTCGATCTGGAGGTGTTTGCCGGCGAGACGGTCACGCTGCTCGGCCGCAACGGCGTCGGCAAGACGACGACGCTGCGCGCCATCATGGGGCTGATCCGCAAGCGAACCGGCCGGATCGCTTTCGACGGCCAGGATCTGATGCGGCTGCCGCTGCACCGGACCGCGCATCAAGGCATCGGCTTCGTGCCGGAGGAGCGCGGTATCTTCGCGACGCTGACCGTCGACGAGAACCTGGTTCTGCCGCCGGTCGTCGCGCAGGGCGGCATGAGCGTCGAGGAGATTTTCGACCTGTTCCCCAATCTGAAGGAGCGGCGCAACAGTCCAGGCACGAGGCTGTCGGGCGGCGAACAGCAGATGCTGGCGATCGCGCGCATGTTGAGAACCGGTGTGAAAATGCTGCTTCTCGACGAGCCGACGGAGGGTTTGGCCCCCGTCATCGTGCAGCGCATTGGCGCGTTGCTGGCGACGTTGAAAAAGCGCGGCATGACGATCCTACTGGTGGAGCAGAACTTCCGCTTCGCCAGCCGTGTCGCCGATCGTTTCTATCTGATGGAGCACGGCAAGGTGGTGGCGGGGTTTCCGGTCGGCGAGCTGCCGGACCGCATGACGCAGCTCCACGAAGTCCTGGGTGTATGATGGCGCCATGACGATGATCTTCGGCATCCCCGTTCAGGCTTTCCTCGGCCAGTTGCTGGTCGGCCTGATCAACGGCTCGTTCTACGCCATGCTGAGCCTGGGCCTGGCTGTCATATTCGGCCTGCTGCGGGTCATCAATTTCGCCCATGGCGCCCAATATATGCTCGGCGCCTTCGTCGGTTATCTGCTTCTCACCTATCTCGGCATCGGCTACTGGCCCGCCTTGATCCTTGCGCCGCTGATCGTCGGTGCCTTCGGCATCGTGGTCGAGCGCCTTGCGCTGTCGAGACTGTACGATCTCGATCCGCTCTACGGCCTGCTCTTCACCTTCGGCCTCGCGCTCGTGCTCGAAGGCATCTTCCGCTACTATTACGGCGTCTCGGGAAACCCCTACGCCGTGCCGCCGCTGCTTTCGGGAGGCACCAATCTCGGCTTCATGTTCCTGCCCAACTATCGCGGCTGGGTCGTCGTCGCCTCGCTGATCGTCTGCTTCGGAACCTGGGCGCTGATCGAGAAGACCAGGCTCGGTTCCTACCTGCGCGCCGCGACGGAGAATCCCCGCCTCGTCCAGGCTTTCGGCGTCAACGTGCCCTTGCTGCTGACCCTGACCTACGGCCTCGGCTCCGCGCTGGCCGGGCTTGCCGGGATTCTGGCAGCGCCGATCTATCAGGTGAGCCCGCTTATGGGGTCGGATCTCATCATCGTCGTCTTCGCCGTCGTCGTGGTCGGCGGCATGGGATCGATCCTTGGCGCCATCGTCACCGGCTACATGCTTGGCCTTGCCGAAGGCCTGACCAAGGTCTTCTACCCCGAGGCCTCCAACCTCGTGGTCTTCGTCATCATGGCGATTGTGCTTCTGGTCCGGCCGGCCGGCCTGTTCGGAAGGGACGCCTGACATGTCGGAACTGACGCTTCGCGAGACATCGGCCAAAACCTCGGCACGGCTTGAATGGACGCTGGTCGGGCTCGGCATCCTGGCGCTGCTGGTGGCGCCTTTCCTGGTCTATCCGATCTTCCTGATGAAGATGCTGTGCTTCGCGCTGTTTGCCTGCGGGTTCAATCTTCTGCTTGGTTACACCGGGCTGCTGTCATTCGGCCACGCAACCTTCTTTGGCGGCGCCGCCTACTTCACCGCGCATGCCGTCAAGGTTTGGGGCTGGCCGCCGGAAGCCGGCATTCTGCTCGGCATGGCGGGTGCGGCCTTGCTCGGCCTCGTCATGGGCTTCTTCGCCATTCGCCGGCAAGGCATCTATTTCGCCATGATCACGCTGGCACTGTCGCAGATGTTCTTCTTCTTCTGCGTGCAAGCGCCGTTCACGCAAGGCGAGGACGGCATTCAGGGCATACCGCGCGGCATGCTGCTAGGCGTCCTCGACCTGAACGTCTCGCTGAACATGTATTATTTCGTGCTGGCGGTGTTCCTGATCGGCGTCTTCGCCATCTGGCGCATCGTCAATTCGCCATTCGGCATGATCCTGCGCTCGATCCGGGAAAACGAGAATCGCGCCATTTCGCTGGGCTATTCCGTCGCCAACTACAAGCTCGGCGCCTTCGTCATGTCGGCGGCGCTGGCCGGGCTGGCCGGCTCGCTCAAGGCGATCGTCTTCCAGTTCGCCACGCTCACCGACGTCACCTGGCAGATGTCGGGCGAGGTGATCCTGATGACGCTTCTCGGCGGCATCGGTACGATGGTCGGGCCGATCATCGGCGCCAGCCTTGTCATCGGCCTGGAAAACACGCTTGCCACTTCCGGCTTTCCGGTGACCATCGCCACCGGCCTGATCTTCATGGTGTGCGTGCTGATCTTCCGGCGCGGCATCGTCGGCGAATTTTACGCGCGGATTTTCGGGCGGGCGGGAAAGGACTGATCAGCTGCAGGTTGGTGGGACGCGGTTTGCGCGTGGTGACATGCGTCACCACAATGAGCACCTGTCCGGATTCTTCAGAAAACTATAGACCTCGATCAATCGAGGCGACTGCTTGCGACCTGGGGCAATCGCGACCCCATCGGAACGGGTGAGCACTGCTGTGGACAAATCGTGATGCGCGCATTCTTTCGATTGGTTGCGGTTATGACCGTGGTGTCCGGCGTGACCGGCTGCACCAGCATTTCCTACTACGCGCAATCCATGAAGGGTCATCTGCAGATCATGACCGCACGCCAGGATGTCGGAAAACTGATCGAGGATCCTTCGACGCCGAAGGCGTTGCGCGCCCGAATGGCATCGGCGAGCGCCATACGACAGTTTGCGACAGATGAACTGGCGTTGCCCGACAACAACAGCTACCGCAGCTATGTCGACATTGGTCGGGACTCGGTGACATGGGCTGTCTTCGCCGCGCCGGCATTTTCGCTGACGCCGCGAACATGGTGTTTTCCTGTTTTCGGCTGTGTTCCCTACCGGGGGTATTTCTCCAGGAAGTCCGCGACTGAAACCGCTGTCGAACTTCAAGGACAGGGCATGGACGTCTATGTGACGGGCATCACGGCATATTCCACGCTTGGCTGGTCGAGCGACCCGCTGCTCAGCACGATGTTCGGCCAGGATGAAACCTATCTTGCAGCGCTGGTGTTCCATGAGCTGGCCCACCAGCGCGTCTATGTGCACGACGATTCCGCTTTCAACGAGGCGTTCGCTGTCGCCGTCGAAACAACCGGCGTGAAAAAATGGCTGCGCGCGACTGGCGATACCGCCGCATTGCGCCGTTACGAAGCCGCCCGGGGACGCAAGGCTGAATTTCTTTCGCTGGTGTCGCGGACCCGGGACGAGTTGGCGCAAGTCTATTCCAACTCCGGCACCTCGGAGCAAAAGCTGGCCGCAAAGACGGCCGCGATTGAACGGCTGCGGATGCGCTACCGACACATGCGCGACAGGCGCTGGGACCGATACCGGGGATACGATGCCTGGTTCGCTTCCCCGATCAACAATGCAAAGCTCGCCGCGACTTCCGTCTATAGCGATCGGGTGACCGCGTTTCTCCGCCTGTTCGACTTGTGTTCGGGCGACTATGTCAGGTTCTATGCATCGGTCCGGCGGATTGGCGCACTGGACGAAGCTCACCGCGTCGAAGCACTTGCGGCGGCAGATCGCTGTTATTGAGTCAGCCCGAGAGTCGCGCACGAAACAACGTGCAGCCGTCCGTCAGGCGCGACCTGGAGATATCGCGGAATCCAGCCTCGGTCATCCACGCGCGATACTGACCCTCAGTGTACGATTGGCCGTTGCGATAGAGGTTCAGGAAGGTGAGATTGAGAAAGACACCCTCAGGCGGGCCGAGGCGGTCGTCATCGACGACACCCCACCCCGCAATTGCGATCTCGCCGCCACGTGTAAGGCAACGCGCGGCGTTCAGGATCGAACTGCGCGCCTTGTCCGGCGGAAGCACCTGGACGACGGCCTTCAGGATCGCCAGATCGTGCCGACCTATCGATGGCGCGGCGGTTATATCTCCCTCTTCGACAACCACGTCGTCGGCACCGTATTCCGACAGGATAGCTGGCGCGACCGCTGCGACCGTTGGCAGTTCCATCAGCGTCGCCGCAATGTGCGGCCACCGCTCGCGAAGCCCGACCAGTATGGTCCCGGCGCCTCCGCCGATGTCGATCACCGAACCGACCGCCGAGAGGTCCATCTCCTGCGCCAGATGTCGGCCGAAAATCACCCCGCCCGGCGCGAGCATGCGGCTGAAGGCGGCCGCGGCCTCAGGTCCCGCTTCGGAAAAGTCGTGCAGCGCGGCCGGCCGGTTCTGTCGCAGCGAGTCCGCGGTCAGCAAGTCGGCTCCCCAGAGCTCGCGCAGGAGCGCATGATCGCCGCCGCGATAGCTTGGCTTGGACGCATCGAGGAAGGCCGACGCTTCGGCTCCGTTGCGAAATTCACCATCCTTGACTTCAAGGAGGCCGATGCTGGCGAGCGCGTAGAGGAGCCGCGACAGACGATCGGGTTCGACTTTGAGCGTGGCCCCGAGGCTGTCAGCAGTCAGCGCGCTTTCACCGAGCCGGGTGAAGATGCCAAGGTCCAATCCGGCGCGAAGCGCCAAGGCGGGGGGCACCGCTGCGATCAGCTTGTCGATCCGGTCAGAATCCACCATGTCACATCCCCTCCGCGATCCAGGATCGGCCTTGAAACAACTCCCATGGACTAGAACTTACAGTCCCGACGTCCGGATGGCGACGGACCGGCCGAGAACTCCCAGTGGTGCGGTTGGAGCGCGCGCGGCTCTAGTCTGAGAACTTCACGCTCACGCCGCGCTGCCGAAAATAAGCCTGCATCAACTTGCGGCCCGAGCGGTTGTTCTGCGCCAGTTTGGTAGGATCGAACACCGCCTGTTTTATCCCCTCCCGCGTCAGCGCCGCCTTAAGCGTCGCGATATGTGCGTCGATGTCGGCATTGTCCGCCCGGAGCGAGGCATAGATGCTCTCGGTCGCCTCGGCCACGGTCAGTTCGCTCATTGGTGTCGTCCTTTGGTTGGTTGGGCGGCGCTTAGCACAGATTCGCGGTCCGCCGATACCGAGACCGTCAGTACACAGCGCCCGCCGCGAAAGCGAACCGTTCCTTATGAGGCTTCGTAAAGTTCCAGCGGCAATCCATCCGGATCTCTGAAAAAAGTAAACCGTTGGTCTGTGTATGGGTCGATCCGGATTGGCTCAACGGCAACGCCTGCGGCTTCCAGGCGGATAATTGCGGGCTCAAGATTAGCCACAGCAAATGCCAGATGTCTCAGGCCTGTAGCCTCTGGGTGGGATGGCCGCATCGCCGGTGCAGGGAAGGAGAACAATTCCAGTTGGGCCGACCGATCCGCAGATCCGCCTTCCATGACTGCCGCTCCTCCCGATAAACCTCCCGGATCAGATCGAGGCCGAGGAGTTCGACGTAGAACCGTCGCGACCGGTCGTAGTCGGTGCAGATGAGCGCGACGTGGTGAATAGCGTTCAGCATGCTGCTAACCCTGGTCAAGCTGGGACATGAGGCCGAGGTACTTCAGGGCCTGGATCGTCGCGCGCCACGGCTCTGATTTGCCCTGTCCTTTCACCTCACCCATAACACCCGCGTTCCACCGCCAGCCGGCGCACCAGCGCCAGCACGGCATCGATGGTCGGGGTCGGCTTGTCCGTTAGCCGGCCAAGTTCCTGCACCGCGCTCACCAGCGCGTCGATCTCCATCGGCCGGCCGCGCTCCAGGTCCTGCAGCATCGAGGTCTTGTGTTCGCCGACATCGCCGGCGCCCTTGATGCGCCGGTCGACCGCTATGGGAAAACGCACGCCGAGGCTTTCGCCGATCGCCTGCGCCTCCAGCATCATGGTGCGGGCGAGCGCGCGGGTGCCATCGTCGGCGACAATCGCGGCCAGCGTGCTGCCGGTCAGCGCCGAGATCGGGTTGAAGGAGAGATTGCCCCACAGTTTTACCCAGATTTCGCTGCGGATGTCCTCGCGTACCGGCGCTTGCAAGCCGGCCTTGACCATCTCCTCGGCCAGAAGCGTGACCCGTTCGCGGCGCTCGCCGGAGGGTTCGCCGAGCGAGAAACGTTTGCCCTCGACATGGCGGATGAGGCCCGGCGCATCGACCTCGACGGCGGGATAGACGACCGAGCCGATGACGCGGTCCGGTCCGATCCGCTGCCAGATCGCGCCGCCGGGGTCGACCGCGTTCAGCCTGGTGCCTTCCAGCGGCCCGCCGACGCCGTGGAAATACCACCAGGGCACGCCGTTCTGCATGGTGACGACTGATGTGTGGTCCCCGAGCAGTGGCGCGATCTGGTCAAGGGCTGGGGAGAGCGAATGGGCCTTCAGCGCCAGCACGACGTAATCCTGGGCGCCAAGCTCCTCGGCCTTGGCGGCGGCCCGGACGGGGACCGAAATCTCCTGGCCATCCTCGATCAGGCGAAGGCCATCCGTCTTGATCGCTTCCAGATGGGCGCCGCGCGCGACGATCGAAAGATCGGTCCGCCCAGTGATGGCGAGCTTGGCCGCGAGATAGCCGCCAATCGCACCGGCGCCGAAGATGGTGATCTTCATCGTCAAAGCCCGAGTTTGGCAGCAAGGCCGATGCGCTGCAATTTGCCGGTCGCACCCTTGGGGATCTCGTCCAGGATCAGGATCTTGCGCGGCACCTTGAAATCGGCAAGCCGCGTCGCGGCATAGGTGCGGATGTCACCCTCGGTGGCGCTGATGCCTTCGCGCAGCACAACCGCCGCGGCCACCTCCTCGCCAAGCTTGTCATGCGGCATGGCGAAGGTGACGACCTGCGCCACCGCCGGATGGTCCATCAGCACGTCGTCGACCTCGAGCGGCGAGATCTTTTCGCCACCGCGGTTGATGATCTCCTTGAGCCGACCGGTGACGCGCAAATAGCCGTCCTCGTCGAGCACGCCCTGGTCGCCGGTGTGGAACCAGCCATGCGCGAAAGCCGTGGCGTTGGCATCCGGGTTCTTTTCGTAGCCCGCCGTGACATTGGGTCCGCGAATGACGATCTCGCCGGTCTCGCCGGGTTCGAGCAGCCGCCCGTCGGGCGCCATGACAGCCACGTCCGGACCGGCGGAGGCACCGACGCTGCCGGGCTTGCGCTGGCCCGGCGGCAGCCGGTTCGAGGCCATCTGGTGGGCGGCCTCGGTCATCCCGTAGGATTCGATCACCGGGCAGCCGAAGGTCGCCTCCAGTTCAGCCATCACCTGTGCCGGCAGCGACGCCGAGGACGAGCGGATGAAGCGCAGACGCGCCGCCGCCAGCGCCTCGGTGTTGCGTGCCGCGCGGGGCAGGATCGCCTGATGCATGGTCGGCACCGCCGTGTACCAGGTCGGCCGCGCGTCGCTCAGCCACTGGAAGAAGCGCAGCGCGTTGAAGCCGGGCGTGCAGTAGATGCTGCCGCCCGATGCCAGCGACGACAGCACCGCCGCGATCAGGCCGTGAATGTGGAACAGCGGCATGATGTTGAGGCAGCGGTCATCGGCCGTCAGGCCAAGCGTGCCGCCGATATGGGCAGCCGAGGCTGCGATGTTGGCATGGCTGAGCGGCACCAGTTTTGGCCGCGACGTCGTGCCCGAAGTGTGCAGCAACAGCGCGATGTCACCGTCCTGCGCCATGTCGGGCGCGGCCTGCGGTCCGATCGCTGCGCCCTCGATCGTGAAGCTGCCGGCGGGTGTGCCGGGCTGCACGACAAGCCGCAGCACGCCGATGCCGAGGCGTTCGGCCACCGTCACCGCCGGTCCGGTCTCGCCCTCCGCAACGAGGATCGCCTTGGCGCCGATGTCGGTGAGGTAGAAATCGAGCTCGTCGGCCCGGTAGGCGGGATTGAGCGGCGCCGTCGAAGCGGCGGCCGCCACGGCGATAAAGGCGGTGGCCATCTCGGGCCCGTTCGGCAGCACGATCGCCACCCTGTCGCCCCGGCCGATGCCGCGCGCATGCAGCTGTTTTGCCGTGTCGGCGATCAGGCTGCGCAATCCGCCATGGCTGAGCGTCGCCCTGTCGGGTGCCAGGATGGCGGGTGCATCGTCCGCCCCCGCTGCGAGACGGCGGGAGAGATCTGCGTGGGTTTCAGTTTGGGTCATGATCACCGGCTGGATTTCGAACGACTATTGGCGGCAGCCCCGCTGACGGGCTTGCCTCGATATGGATACGCCATTGGACAACGGATTGCGTCAGTAGCCAAGCGCCAAACCATCCTTGCGCGGATCGGAAGCGCCGGTCAGCGTCCCCTTCTCCCAGTCGATCAGCACTACCTGCCCGCCGCCCAGCGGATGATGCGGCTCGGCTATGCGGTGGCCACGCCGGCGCAGGCCCTCGATCGCATCAGTGGGAATGCCACGCTCGGCCTCCGCGGTGTCGTCATTGTAGAACACCCTCGGCGCATCCAGCGCCTGCTGCGGGTCCATGCCGAAGTCGATCATGTTGGTCAGCAGATGGACATGGCCGAACGGCTGGTAGCCGCCGCCCATGACGCCGAACGGCATCACCACGCGGCCGTTCTTCGTCGCCATGCCGGGCATGATCGTGTGCATCGGCCGCTTGCCGGGCGCGATCGCGTTCGGGTGCGCAGGCTCAAGGCGGAAGCTGGAACCACGGTTCTGCAGCACGACACCGGTCTTGGGGCCGACGACGCCGCTGCCGAACGAGTAATAGGTCGAGTTGATGAAGGAGACCGCGTTGCGGTCGCGGTCGACGATGGAGATGTAGACCGTGTCGCTGCCGGGCAGCTCCACGCGCGGCAGATGCGTCATGGCGCGGTCGCGGTCGATCTCGGCGCGCAGCCGGTCGGCATAGGCGCCGGACAGGAGCTGCTTCACGGGCACTGGGACATGGTCCTGGTCGCCGACATAGCGGTCGCGGTCGCGATAGGCCAGGCGCCCGGCCTCGATCTCCAGATGCAGGCGCTCGGCGCCATTCGGGTCGAGCCCGCCAAGCTCGAAGCCCGAGAGCAAATTGAGCATCAAAAGCGCCGTCAGCCCCTGATTGTTTGGTGGCATCTGGTGGATCTCATGGCCGCCATAGGAGGTGCTGACCGGCGCCACATAATCGCCTCTGGTCGCGGCGAAATCCTCCGCCGAATGAAGTCCGCCCAATTCGTTGAGCCGGCCCACCATATCGTTGGCGACCGCGCCTTCGTAGAAACCGGACCGGCCGTGTTTGGCGATGATGCGCAAGGTCGCCGCCAGTTCCGGCTGCCGGTGGACGTCACCCGCCTTCGGCGCCTTGCCGCCGGGCAGGAAGATGCGCGCGGCATGCTCGTCGGCTGACAGGTCGGTTTCCGGCTCGGCCCAGTCGAAGGCGACGCGGTCGTGCACGACATAGCCGTTTTCGGCATAATGGATGGCCGGCGCCAGCGCCTCGGCAAGGCCCTTGCGGCCATGGTCCTCGAGCAGGCGGCTCCAGGCATCGACGGCGCCCGGCACGGTGACCGCATGCGCACCCTGTTTCGGAAGCTCGCTAAAACCCTTGTCCAGATACCAGTCGACCGTCGCCTTGGCCGGCGCCCGCCCCGAGCCGTTGAAGGCCAGTACATTGCCTTGTCCACCGGGAGAATAGAGCACGAAGCAGTCGCCGCCGATGCCCGTCGATTGCGGCTCGACGACGCCCTGCACGGCGGCGGCGCAGACGGCGGCATCCATGGCATTGCCGCCGGAGCGCAGCATGTCGATGGCCGCAAGGGTTGCAAGCGGATGCGAGGTCGCGGCAACCGCCTCGGTGGCACGAACCGGCGAGCGGCCGGGAAACTGGAAATCACGCATTCTGTCTGGATATCCCCTGGTCACGTCTGCAAGTTGGTCACTTCTGCGAATTGGTCTGGTGAAATCAATGCCGCCGGCCGAAGATCTGCGCAACCGACAACAGCACGACCGAGAGCACGATCAGGCAGGTCGAGATGGCGGCGATCGTCGGGTCGATTTGGTCGCGCAGCGCATTGAACATGCGGCGCGTCAATGTCGTGGTCTCGCCGCCCGATATGAACAGCGAAACCACCACTTCGTCGAAGGAGGTGATGAAGGCAAACAGCGCGCCCGAGACGATCGAGAAGCGGATCTGCGGCATGGTCACCTGCCAGAACGCGGCGACACGTCCGGCGCCGAGGCTGCGCGCCACGCGCTCCTGGTTCATGTCGTAGGAGCGCAAGCCCGACAGCACCGTCAGCACCACCAGCGGCAAGGCCTGCACCGTGTGCGCGATGACCAGCCCGGTCAGCGTGTTGTTGAGCCCGATGCGGGCATAGAGGAAGAAGGTGCCGATGCCGATCAGAATCACCGGGACGATCAGCGATGCGGTCAGCAGCGCGTTGATGGTGCCGTTGAAGCGCAGCGTGCCCCGGTTGATGGCATATGCGGCAGCAGTGCCGAGCGGCGTCGCCACCAGCACGGTCATAACAGCCACCTTGACCGAGACGATCGTGGCGTCGCGCCATTCCAGTGAGCCAAAATAGGTCTGGTACCAGCGCAGCGACCATTGCTGCGGCGGGAATTGCAGCAGCGTCGAATCCGAAAACGACATGATGACGATGATGATCGACGGCGCGATCAGGAACAGCAGCACGAGGCCGCCGAGGCAGTAGAGCCACAGACGTTGCCGGTGCGAGATCGGCAGGCCGACATCCTCGCTCATCGCGAACTCCAGACACCTGTGGCGCGCGCGCCGAGCAGCCATTGGAACAGGCCGAGAAGCGCCAGCGTGACCACCAGCAGCACCACGCCGAGTGCGGCACCCGCGCCCCAGTTGGAATAGAGGCTGGTGGTCTGTTCCATGCGCATCGCCCACATGATGACCTTGCCGCCGCCCATCAGCGCAGGCGTGACGAAGAAGCCCAGGCACAGCACGAAGACGATGACCACGCCCGAGGCGAGGCCGGGCAGCGACAGCGGAAAGAAGATCTGCCGGAAGGTGGCGGCCGGGCCGGCGCCGAGGTTCATGCCGGCGCGCAGGCAGTCGGTGTCGATGGTCTTCATCGAGGCGTAAAGCGGCAGCACCAGGAACGGCAGCAGGATATGCGTCATGCCGATGACGACGCCCGAAAAATTGTTGGCGAGCGACAGCGGCTGGCTGATCACGCCGAGGTCGATCAGCCAGCTGTTGATCAGGCCCTTGCGCTGCAGGATCACCAGCCAGGCATAGGTGCGCACCAGAACCGATGTCCAGAACGGCAGGATGACGAAGATCAGGCAGATCGACGCCGCCCGGCGCGGCAGCTGCGACAGCATATAAGCCAGGGGATAGCCGAGCAGCACACAGGCGCCGGTGACGATGAAGGCGACCTTGAAGGTGGTGATGAAGGTCTTGATGTAGGAGGCCTGTTCGAAGAAGCGCGCATAATTGGCGGGACTGAAGGCGCCGGCTTCGTCGAACAGCGACAGCCAGAACAGCCAGCCGATGGGCACGATGATGATGGCGAAGACCAGCAACAGGCTTGGCGACAGCAGCGCCAGCAGCCGCAACGACTCGCGCCGCGCGTCCGTGCGCAGCGCCTGCGTGTTCAAATCCGGGCCCGCGCGGCCGGCTTTCTCCTGCATGAGGGCGGTCTGCGCGCTCATCAGTCTGCCGCCACCAGGATCGTGTCCTGCGCATCGAGACCGAATGAGACTGGATGGCCGGGTGCGGGCATTTTCGCCAGCACATCGCTGCGGCAATAGTCGCGCAAAGTCAGCTGCCGGCCGTCGCGCAGCACGGCATAGCAGACGAAGCTGTCGCCCTGGTAGATGATGTCGCTGAGCGTCGCGTTGAGCACGTTGACGCCGCTTGCCGGTTCGGCATCGGTGAGCAGCCGCAGCTTTTCCGGCCGCACCACCATCAGGTACTGGCCTGCCGCCGGCGTCGCCGCCGCCGTATGGATTCTTCGCTCCTCGTACCAGACGGAGCCGTTGCGGCACTCGACCGGAATGAAATTCGATTCGCCGATGAAGCCGGCTACAAATTGCGTTTGCGGCCTGGCGTAGAGGCTTTCGGGCTTGTCGAGCTGTTCGATGCGCCCGGCGTTCATCACCGCGATGCGGTCCGACATGGTGATGGCTTCACGCTGGTCGTGCGTGACATAGACCGTGGTCATGCCAAGCCGCCGGTGCAGGCTGCGCAGCTCGATCTGCATGTGCTCGCGCAAGCCCTTGTCGAGCGCCGACAGGGGCTCGTCCATCAAAACGATGCGCGGCTCGAAGACGATGGCGCGCGCCAGCGCCACGCGCTGGCGCTGGCCGCCGGAGAGCTGGTCGACCCGGCGCTCGCCCAGCCCCTGCAATTTCACCAGATCGAGCGCCTTCTCGACACGCTCGGCCGTCTCGGCGGCGGCGACGCCGCGCTGCTTCAGCGGAAAGGCGATGTTGTGAAAGACGTTCATATGCGGAAACAGCGCGTAGTTCTGAAACACCATGCCGATGTTGCGCTTGTGCGGCGGCGTGGTGATGATCTCGTCGCCGCCGACCCTGATCGAGCCGGCATTGGCCCGCACGAAACCGGCCAGGATCATCAGCAGCGTCGTCTTGCCGGAACCGGAAGGCCCCAGCAGCGTCAGGAATTCACCAGCCTCAACGTCGAGGTTGAGGTCGCGCAGCACAGGCACGCTGCCAAATCGTTTCTCGATCCCGCGCATGCCGATCGGCAACGCGGATGGCGCAATGGACAAGATTTTTCTCTCCCAGGGGCTGAGGCGGCGAAAGCAGGGCGAGGCGTCGCCCTGCCGTGGTTTGGATTGCGGCCGCAGCCTATTGCTGGATCAGATTGTTGAACTTTTCCGTCGCCTCGACCAAATTGTCGCGCCAGAATTCTGCATCCTGCAACACCTGCTTCTTGACGTTTTCGGGCGCCGAATTGATATCCTTGATCCTGTCCTGCGGGATCTTGCCGGTCTCGAAAGCCTTCT
Source organism: Mesorhizobium sp. M0518 (assembly GCF_040321125.1). Classification (NCBI taxonomy): domain Bacteria; kingdom Pseudomonadati; phylum Pseudomonadota; class Alphaproteobacteria; order Hyphomicrobiales; family Phyllobacteriaceae; genus Mesorhizobium; species Mesorhizobium sp. M0518. The sequence goes on along the minus strand of NZ_JAMYQY010000008.1, from coordinate 162,718 downwards.
CATTGACCGGGCCATTGTCGACATAGAGCGGCAGATTGGCCTGCAATTGCGGGCTGACGAACATCGCCAGCGCCTTCATCGCGGCTTCCTTGTTCTTGGAGCCCTTGGGGATGACCATGCAGTCGGCGGTCAGCACGCCCTGGTCGAAGGAGAAGCTGACCGGCGCGCCTTCCTTCTTCAAGGTGCCGGCACGGCCGTTCCAGATGCTCGCCATGTCGACTTCACCGTCCTTCACCAGCTGCATGGCCTGCGCGCCGGAGGTCCACCAGGCGTCGATATGGCCACGGATCTTGTCGACGGATTTCAACGCGCCGTCGATATTGACCGGATAGACCTTGTCGATCGGAATGCCTTCGGCCAGTGCCGCGACGCTCAGCGTTTCGGTCGCCTGGCTGCCGCTCAGCGCGCGCCGTCCCGGAAACTTTTCCGCGTTCCAGAAGTCGGCCCAGGTCTTCGGGCCTTTGTCGCCGAACACGTCGGTCCGGTAGATCAGCACGACGGATGTGTAGGAAATGCCGACCCAGTCGTCGTGGACCAGCTTCGGGTTAATGCCGCTCTTGTCGATGATGCCGTAGTCGAGCTTCTCGAACAGCCCTTCCTTCGAGCCGCGCGCACATTCGTCGGCGCCAAGTTCGGTGATGTCCCACTTCACCGCATTGCCGGTCACCTGCAGCCGGACGTCGTCGAGGCCGTTGGTGGTGTCTTCCTTGATGGTGATGCCGAGCGCGTCGGCGGTAGGCTTGAAAAACGCCTTGGTCTGCGCCTCCTGGTAGGTGCCGCCCCATGAGGCGACGGTGATGGTGTCGCCCGCCATGGCGGGGGCCGCGAGCGAAGCCATGAGGCCCGCCATCGCAACGATACTAACGCTTCTGGTCCTGTTCATTTTTTCGGCTCTCCAACCGGTGTTCCCATTGTTTTTGATTTGGCATGCTATTTTGTATACAATTTTGAGTGTAGCCTAGCGATCGATGTTGTCAACACCGCCGGCTCGATCGAATTCACGGGTTTCGAGCCGGACAAGGTGGCGAGGAACGGCGTCGCCGGGGGCGTGGCAAATTATGCCGACTGCGGCTACAGCTATGCGTGTTCCGGCTGAAAGGCCGGAGAAGTGGGAAGGGAAGCTTGGCCAAGAAAACCAAAAATACGTTGCGTGACTCGGTCTACTCCGCGCTCAAGGCGATGATCGTGACCGGCCAGATTCCGCCGGGCTCGCGCGTCACCGAAAACGACATCGCGGCGAAGCTGACTGTCAGCCGCACCCCGGTGCGCGAGGCCTTCAACCGTCTCGAGCGCGACGGGCTGGTCACCGGCCGGCCGCGCCAGGGCTATGTCGTCACCGAGTTCGACATCAACATGTTCCGCGAGGCCTTCGAGATCCGCGAGCTGCTCGACGGCCACGCGACGGAACTGGCGGCAGCGGCGGCGACGGACCAGGACAAGGCACGGCTGCGCGCCATGCTGGCCGAATGCGAGCGGCTGGCCGCCATTCCGGAGCGCACCAACAGGGAAAAATTCCAGGAGCTTGAGGTCGGCATTGACCTGCACCGCGTCATCGCCGAAATCAGCGGCAATGTGATGCTGCACGGCATGCTGTGCGGCATCCTCGACAAGTGCCAGCACTATGTCTGGACCGAACTTTTGTGGCTGGACGAATGGAAGATCGCCCGCGACGAGCATGCCGAAATCGTCGATGCCATCTGCGCTGGCGACGCCGCCAAAGCCGGCACGCTGGCGCGCGCCCATGTGCGCGGGTCGCGCGACAATGTGCTGCGCCTGCTGCAGGCCAAGTCGGATTATCGGAACTTTCTGGCCAAGGCGTCTTAAGGGGTGAGGAACTTGGGCGAGGCCTGCCCGCCGACCGACCCTGACGACAAGCGCCTTTGAGCTTAGCCCTTGCGCTCCTGAAGGCGGTTGCCGCCGTCGACCACCAGCAGGGCGCCATTGACATAGCTGGCACCTTCCGAGGCCAGGAACACCACCGCTGCGGCCACCTCATCCGGCCGCCCGGCCCGCGCCGGCGGCGTGTGCAGGGCGGCTTGCCGCTCCATCTCGCTCGACGAACCCGTTTCGATCCAGCCGGGCGCCACGGCATTGACTGTTACGCCGCTTTTCGCCACTTCCAGCGCCAGCGTGCGCGTCAGGCCGACCATGCCGGCCTTGGCGGCGGAATAGGCTGATGTGCCTTCGAAGGATACCAGCGGTCCGGTGACGGACGCCACATTGACGATGCGCCCGTAGCCCGCTTCGACCATCGCCGGCAGAAAGGCCTTCGTGACGAGGAATGCGGTCTTCAGGCTGACGTCGATCCCCTGGTCCCAGTCGGCCTCGGTCATGGCGAGAAACGCCTTGTCGACCGAGGGCGATGCCAGCGAGCCCATGCCGGCATTGTTGACCAGGATACCGACCGCCCCGACATCGGCCCGCAGCCGCGCGACATCGGCAGCGATGGTGAGATCGGCGACCACGGCTTTGGCATCGATGCCTTCGCGGCAAAGCTCGGCGGCGCGATCGAGCACGCGCGTACTGGCTCCCGTGAGGAAGACCGCATGGCCGGCACGGCCGAGCTGCCGGGCAATGGCAAAGCCGATCCCGTCGGCCGCACCGGCCCCGGTGATAAGTGCGCGCTTGGTGTTGGTAGAGGAGATGGTCAAATCAGGCTCCGCTGGTTTCCGCGCAGTTGGACAGTATCGATCACAAGGTGCAGCCGAAGCGGGCGCAAAACGTCTTCGAGATTGCTCCGCAGGCGTGATAAATTGCACAGCTCCGAAGGATAAGAGGGCAGTAATGACTTACAGTGCCAAAATCTCAAAGGACATAGTCCGCAAGGAGCGGGTTGTTCTGGCTGACCTGCTGGGGCCGTTCGACTCTCGCGAGGCCGCAGTAGAAGCTGCAAAAGACGAAATGGCGAGACTTCGACTGCCAAGCGATACAATCCATGCTGACATCTTTGAAGATGGGGCGTTGAGCGGGAATTGCGGGCCTCGCCGAGACCACACCGCGCTTTTTTGCGATGAACAAGCCGCTGTAGCGGCAGCTGAAGATGCTTTGCGAAAGGCTTTCCAGGTAACTCGCTGGCGACTACATGAACTCGGAAACAGCAATGACGCTGTCATCCTGGTTCGACGCGAATCGAACATAAAACAAATCGTCAGCGATCCTGTGTGTCAGCAAATTGGCGCGCTGGGGTTTTTGAGCATGCACGGCAAACGAATATTTCGCGCTGGGCCTGCGACATAAGATTGACTTCGTCAATTAGACCATGCCTGCTAGCAGCAAGGAGGCGATGTATCGCCCAGGGGGGATCATGAAATTCGATGTCTTGGGAAGAATCGGCAATATGCGATTGCCCGATGGACGCACAGCGTTGCTATTTTCAATTTACGAAGCGGTGAGCAACGCAATCCAAGCGATCGAGGAGCGATTTGGCCGCGCCGAATTTTCGAAACGCGGTGTAATTGGCATCCTAGTGCAAACAAACGCGGACAAAACACTTAAGTATCTAGCTATCTCAGACAACGGAATTGGGCTGAACGATACCCACCTTAGGTCTTTCGAGACCTGCGACACCCGACAGAAATATGCTATCGGTGGCAAAGGCGTTGGCCGTCTCATCTGGGATAAGGTGTTCCGGATTATCAACGTCAGAAGCACCTACGAAACTGGTCTCCACGGCTATGAGCAGGTTTCGTTTAGATTCGATCCATCGATCGATGATTCCCTCATTGGCCTGGTTAAGGGCAAGGGCGTGGCGGATCAAACCGGCACGCAGATCATGTTGTCAGACTTAAAGGGGGAACAAAACGCGGCCATCGGCCCCTCATCACTATCCAAATACATCTGTCATCACTTCTTCCCGTATTTCATTGCGGGCAGCATGCCTCAGCTAAACGTCGCATTCGGTCGGCGTGATTTGGATATCGGAGCTTACCTTTCTTCGAAGGTAGAGAAGAAGGCCGAGGAAGAGATTGATGTTCAGGTCGCAAGCGTCGGCAAGATCCGCATCTCGCACGTCTACGTCGATAAAGCGATCTCTCAGGAATTGTCGAACTCGATACTCCTCACAGCACAAGGCCGCGTTGTCCAGAGCATTGAGATCGAGAAGAAATTTGCGTTGAGAAGCCTAGAAAACGGAAGGGCTTACGTCTGTGTCGTCAATGGCGGGTTTTTGGACGCCAAAGTTGACCAGGAGCGAACCGGTTTCAAGGCGCTAGAAAGCGAGATCGAAGCTATCAAAGAATGCGCTCTCGACGCAGCAGAGCGTTTTCTCGAGACCCACATAAAAAGCATTAGAAGAACTCAGAAGCGACATGTGATCGAGATATTGGAGGAACATCCCCAGCTGGCAGTTTCCGTCAAAGACGTCGATTCCTACGTCGTCGGATTGTCGCCCAGCATGTCAGAGGAAGACATCGGGAAAACTCTTTTCACGCTGCTGTACAGACATGAGCGCAAATTGAGACATCAGATTGAGGCCATTTCAAATGATGGTGCAGAGTCTGACGAAAAGGCACGCCGTGATAGAATCGAGGATTTGGTTGCCAAAGTAAGTGATGACGCCAAGCGGCGGCTAGCTGAGTACACTATAAAACGCCATCAGATAGTCCAGCTTGCCAGATCGCTTCTCAGATACAGCGATGAGGACAAGAAGACTTATCACTGGGAGCGAACGCTACACGAACTGATTTGCCCCATGGGTAAGATGTTGGGCGCCAAACAGTACGATGAGCACAATCTCTGGCTCATTGATGATTTGCTCTCGTATTACAGCTTCTTCGCATCTGACAAATCAATGGCGGCGTTAGGTGTACAAGGGGAACGCAAGGAGCCCGATCTGCTGTTTTTTAACCCGTACGGGTTCCGTCGCGAAGGGACGAATGATCCCGTCGTAATTATAGAATTCAAGCGCCCCGGGGATGAGATACTCTCTAGCGATCCTGTTGATCAGGTTCTCGAATACATCGAGCGACTGAGGAGCAGAACTATAAGAGACATTGAAGGCGAGATAGTTTCGGAAATTGATAGTCAGACACCTTTCGAATGCATCGTTGTATGCGATCTGAGTGCCGGTGCAAGGAAGAGATTTGAACGTAGCGTCGCCCAAACACCAACTCCCGACGGCATGGGGTATTATGGTTTCTCGCCAAACCATCGCGCTTCGATCAGAGTTTTGAGCTACCAGAAGGTCTTCAGGGACGCTGAGCTAAGAAATCGAAGCTTCTTTTCGAAACTTGGACTGGTTCCGGAAGAGGTTCGGCAAGCGCTTTCTAATGCCGCCCTAGCGGCTGAATGACCTAACGATGAGTCGACCTTCTTGCTAAAGCCCCCAGCTCTGATCTCCTGCGACGAAGCCGGCTTTACCGGACCAAAATTGCTGGATGAAGACCAGACCATTTTCGCATATGCGTCGATCGACCTTACAGCCGACGAAGGCAAGATAATTGTCGAAGAGATGCGGGCAAAATACAAAGTCCAGTCACCTGAGCTAAAGGCTGGGCTTTTGCGCAAACGAAAGAATTGGACTGAAATTGCTCAGGATTTAGCAACGCGACTTCAAGGGCGTGCCATGGTGATGATCTGCGACAAGCGGCTCAATCTTGGCGGAAAGGCTTACGAATATATATTCGAGCCGGTTCTCGCGGAAAACAGCGCCCTTTTTTACCGCTACAATCTTCACCGGTTCGTCATGAACGCACTCCACCGGATAATGTACGCAAACGGGCAGCCGGTGCATCAAATTGCGATCGAGCTCCAAACCTTCATGCGCAGCTTCAAACCGGAAGACGCACCTGCGCTTTTCGACGGTAGTCACCAAGGAAATCATGCGCACATCGTCGTGAACTGTGTGCTGCGGTTTGCGAAGGGTTTTGCTGCGAAAATTGCGGAGGAGTCTACCCACCTTCAGGAGGATGAGAACCCTGTTGGTAAGTGGACTCTCGACCTCACGACCACAGCTTTGTGGAGTTTGTTATTAACAGGCTGGGGACATCGCCACGCTAGGCTGGACGTCCTGTGCGACGAGTCAAAGCCTCTTGGAGCTATGGCTGACGCATTCAATGGCTTTGTCGGCAAAACAGAAGCAATTCCGATCAACGATGGTCAAAGTCCAAGGACACTAAAGGCCAATCTCGCACGGCCGATCCGATTCGGCGCTTCGATCGACAATCCCACGCTTCAGATCGCCGATGTAATTGCTGGTCTCAGCGTTGACGCCATTCGTTATGCAAACAATCCTGATTTCGCCGGCTTAAAACGTTGGTTGGACCGTCACATGCATATCGATTACACGTTGCCAGATGACGATTGGATCGACACCCGAAAGATTCAACCGTGTGTCAACCTCGCCGTTCTCCAGGAGTTGGCGTCACGAGCCGACCGCGGGGCCGACCCGCTTAATGGTATGGGTGCAGTTTATGCTGCGGCATTCAAGAGGTTCAAAAGCCCTGCCTCGCGTGTCCGCCATCCGTTGAAAACGCTTCTTGGAAGGATTTAGTGCAATTGCTGAAATAGGGCTCATTGCAGCGTAGCCATCTTAGCATCGTGCTGTAACGCTTGATCCTTGCGGGGCGGCGTTCACGCGCAACTTGGGTTAAGTGCGACAGGCCTACTTTTCGCCGGAAGCGAGAACTCGAACAGAAGCCTGAGAAACGGTTTCGAGACAGTCGTCCAGAATACGTGGAAATTATTGGCGCGCCCGAAGAGATTCGAACTCCTGACCCCCAGATTCGTAGTCTGGTGCTCTATCCAGCTGAGCTACGGGCGCGCAACAGGCCATGCTTTCCATGACCCCGCAATCCGATCGTGAACGACCGGTCGCGACGAGACGTGTTCCCTAGCGACTGAATTTCCGAAAAGCAAGCCGATCCGGCAAAAGTTTTGTCACAAGTGCCTTGGCTGACGATGACGGCCCGGATCCCGGCGCTTGGAAACGGCCACTAAGCCGGGTTCGAACTCGATCCTTCAAGGATGAGCATCCATCTCGAAGGAACGAGCATCGGCCGGCAGGGAAGAGCGCCGGACCCGGAGGCACGAGCATCGGAGCAAAACGCGCCCGAAACATCATGCCGGGCGGCGCAGGCCGTTGCGGGCCTGGTCGAGCCGGACCGGCTGGTCGGGAATGGTGACCGCGAATGTGGTGCGTCCGCCGATGCTCTCGACCAGCTCCACCGTGCCGCCATGGGCGCGGATCAATTCATGCGCGATCGCCAGGCCAAGGCCGGTGCCGCCGCTGCGGGCCGAGCCGCGGAACGCCGCGAACAGGTTTTCCCGCGCCTTCGGCGGCAGGCCGGGGCCGGTGTCGCTGACGGCAATGCGGCTGACGCTGCCCAGGCGCACGGCCGACACCGCCAGGCGGCGCACCAGGGCGTTTTCGCTGTCGGCCGCCATCGCCTGCACGGAATTCCGGCACAGATTGGTGAGCACCCTGAACAACTGGTCGGAATCGGCATCGACCTCGAAGGTCGGCTCGACCGAATTGACGAACTCGATGCCTTGCTCGATGTCGAGCAAGCCTTGCACGTCCTCGACCAGCTGCCGCAGCCGGAGCCGGCGCCGCGCGGGCGGCGGCTCCTGCGTGCGGCCGTAGTGAAGCACGCCTTCGGAATAAGACACGGCGCGGTCGAGTGCGCGCAGCAGTTTCGGCGCGAAGGCCTGCACGGTCGGATCCTTGACCTGGCGCAGGCGGTCAGACATCAGCTGCGCCGAGGCCAGGATGTTGCGCATGTCATGGTTGATCTTGGAGACCGCGAGGCCGAGGTCGGCAAGATGCTTCTGCTCGGAGAGCATTTTTTGCAGCCGCTCCTGCATCTGCGACAGCTCGCGCTCGGCAACGCCGATCTCGTCGGCGCGGGCAGCCGGATGGATGATCCGTCCGGGATCGTCGGGCGCTTCGGAGAAGGACAGCATCGAGCGCGTCATGGTCCGGATCGGCCCGATCATGATCAGGTCGATGGCGGCGTAGACCAGCATGGCGGTGAACAGCGAGATCAGCAGCGAGACGAAGGCGACGTTGCGCGAATAGCGCAGCATCGCATTGCGCAGGCTGTTGTCCGGCATGATCAGCTCGAACTCCTTGTCGGACTCGCCGACCGGGCCGAAGACGCGCAGCATCCGGTCGCCGCCGAAAAACAGCGTGTCGAGCGCGCCGGTCATGCCCTTGATCATGCCGATCGAAGCGATATCGATGTGTTCGTCGACCTTCGGCGGCATTTCGGCCACCACCAGCAGCCGCGAGACGCCGCCGTCGCGCACCGCGATCGCCTTGGCGCCGATCGCCATCAGCACGTCGTTCTGGGCCGTGCGCGACAGCGAGGTGGATTCGCCTTGCACCAGCACGATCGACACCGCCGCCGCCGTGCTCAGCCGCTCCTTCAGCCAGTTCAGCCGGTAGCTGGCGATCCAGGGCAGGAAGATCAGCACTTCGGCCAACAGCACGAAGACGATGGTCAGCAGCAGCAGCTTGGTCGACAGGCCGCGCGACAGCGGAACCGTGCGCACGGTGGCTGGCGCCTCGGTGGGCCCCGCCGTGCCGATCCCTTCCTGTGCCTGTATGGTTTCGCTCATGCGGCTAATGTCTTCACGATCACTTGATCAACGCAGATTAGGCGATTACGGCTTTCTTGCCAATTTCATCCTTGGTCGCAAACATAAACCGGCCTGAACGGAGCCGGATTGCGCCCGACGACTCCGGATTGACTTCCAAAAGCCTTCTTTCTATAAGCCCGCACACGCTCGGGCCATTCGTCCCGGCGCGGTTTCGATCGCGCCAAAGCCGGCCCGGCAAAGCTCCTGTTACACAGTGACAGAATCAAGAAGGGCCGCACCCCGCGGTATTAAAACAAATGAAGCGTACCTACCAACCGTCTAAACTCGTCCGCAAACGTCGGCACGGCTTCCGTGCCCGCATGGCCACCAAGGGTGGTCGCGGCGTCGTCGCAGCTCGCCGCAACCGCGGTCGCAAGCGGCTCAGCGCCTGAACGGAAGACGAGATCGTTGCCCGCATCCGGCAAGCCAGTGGGACCAAATCCCAAGCGGCTTCTGAAGCGCGCGGAATTCCTGGCCGTCCGTCGTGGTGAAAAGCGACGCGGGCGGCTTTTTCTCGTTGAAGTCCTCGACCGCGGCGACGGCCTGTCGCCGCGCGTCGGCTACACCGTCACCAAGAAGGTCGGCAATGCGGTTGTCCGCAACCGTGTCCGGCGGCGGCTGCGAGAAGCCGTCCGCACGCATGCTGCAAGTGACATGGCGCCTGGCAATGACTATGTCATCGTCGGGCGCGAAGACGTGCTTACCACTCCGTTCGGCCAGTTGAAGGCCGAACTCTCCCGCCGACTGCGCGGAACACGATAGGCCAAGGGCTTTCGATGGAAAACAACCGGAACTTCTTCATCACCATCGCGCTGTCGGTGCTGATCCTGGCGGTATGGCAATATTTTTACGTGTTGCCGCGCAGCGAAGCGCAGCGCGAGGCAGCCCGCGTCGAACAGCAGCGCGTCGAGGAGCAGAAGAAGGCCGCCGGCACAAATCCCGGTACCGACACCGGAACGCCCGTCGCCCCTGGCGCCATTCCCAACGCACCGGGAACAGACGCCGTGACGCCGGCCGGCCGCGAACAGGCACTCGCCACGACCACCCGCGCCAGGATCGACACGCCGAGCCTCGAGGGTTCAATCAACCTGACCGGCGCCCGTCTCGACGACCTCAAGCTCAAGCACTACACTGAGACGGTCGACAAGAACTCGCCCGAGATCAGCCTGCTCAACCCGGCGGCACTGCCCAATGGCTACTATGCCGAGATCGGCTTCGTCGGCAACGACAAGACCGGCGCGGTGCCTGGTCCCGAGACTGTGTGGGCCGTCGACGGCAATGCGACGCTGACGCCGACGACCCCGGTCACGCTGACCTATTCGAACGACAAGGGCCTGACCTTCAAGCGCACCTTTTCCGTCGACACCAACTACATGTTCACGGTGTCCGACACGGTGCAGAATGCGGGCACGGCCGCTGTCTCGCTGTCCAATTACGGCCGCGTCACCCGCTTCGACAAGCCGCTGGTTGCCAGCACCTATGTGCTGCATGAGGGCCTGATCGGCTTCACCGGCACCGAAGGCCTGCAGGAGCACAAATACGCGTCCATCGAGAAGGACAAGCAGTTCACGCCGGGCAAGTCGACCGACGGGTGGCTCGGCATCACCGACAAATACTGGGCGGTGACGCTGGTGCCGACGGAGAAGCAGCCGTTCCAGCCGCGCTACGCCTATTTCGAGGACGGCCGCCATCGCTACCAGTCCGACTTCCTCACCGACCCGATCACCGTCGATGCCGGCCAGTCGGCGACGGTGGAGAGCGAAATCTTCGCCGGCGCCAAGGAAGTCGGCAAGATCAACGCCTATGCGGAAGACCGTCATATCAAGCGGTTCGATCTCCTGATCGACTGGGGCTGGTTCCACTTCATCACCAAGCCGATGTTCTGGCTGATCGACACGCTCTACAAATTCTTCGGCAATTTCGGCCTGGCCATCCTCGCCACCACCGTCATCGTCAAGGCCATCTTCTATCCGCTCGCCAACAAGTCCTACGCGTCGATGGCGAACATGAAGAAGGTGCAGCCGAAAATGCTCGAGATCCGCGAGAAATACGCGGACGACAAGATGAAGCAGCAGCAGGCGATGATGGAGCTGTACAAGACCGAGAAGATCAACCCGCTTGCCGGCTGCTGGCCGGTGGCGCTGCAGATCCCGGTCTTCTTCTCGCTCTACAAGGTGCTCTACATCACCATCGAGATGCGGCACGCGCCGTTCTTCGGCTGGATCCAGGATCTGGCGGCGCCCGATCCGACGTCGCTTTTCAACCTCTTCGGCCTGATCCCGGTCACCCTGCCGCACATGCTGATGATCGGCGTCTGGCCGCTGATCATGGGCGTCACCATGTTCCTGCAGATGCGCATGAACCCGACGCCGCCGGATCCGACGCAGGCGGCGATCTTCACCTGGATGCCTGTCATCTTCACCTTCATGATGGCGGGTTTCCCGGCCGGCCTCGTCATCTACTGGGCCTGGAACAACACGCTGTCGATCCTCCAGCAGGGCATCATCATGAAGCGCCAGGGTGCCAAGATCGAGCTGTGGGACAATCTGGTCGCGCTGTTCCGAAAGAAACCATCGCCGGCCGAATAGAAGCGCAGCGCTTTCTCCAGCCTCAAAGCCCCGCTCGCGCGGGGCTTTTTCCGTTTAAGCAACTCCGGGATCACGTTCCCGTGATCGGCGAAACTTGCGCCTCGCCGGGGGCGTGACTGCCTGTGCGTTTCCAAAGGCTATCAATTCCGATCAGCCCTCACCCGGAGGAAGACCACATGCGCTTGCCGTCATTCAGGACCATCGCCCTTTCCGCGCTCATCGCCGGCGTGGCGATTGCCGCGCCCGCCTATGCCAAAAACCCGAATGTCGGCGGCGCGCCGATGTACACCACCAAGAACATCGTCGAGAACGCCGTCAATTCGAAGGATCACACGACGCTGGTCGCCGCGGTCAAGGCCGCCGGCCTGGTCGACACGCTGCAGGGCGCCGGCCCTTTCACAGTCTTTGCCCCGACCAATGCAGCGTTTGCGAAATTGCCCAAGGGCACCGTCGACACGCTGCTGAAGCCGGAGAACAAGGACAAGCTCACCAAGGCGCTGACCGCGCATGTCGTGGCCGGCAAGATTTCGGGCGCCGAGATGATGAAGAAGGCCAGGGCGATGGGCGGCAAGTACGAGATGAAGACCGTCTCCGGTGACACGCTGACCGCCGAAGTCAAGAAGGGCAAGCTCTACATCATGGATGAGTCGGGCGGCGAGGCGCGGGTGACGATCGCCGACGTCAACCAGTCGAACGGCGTCATCCATGTCGTCAACAAGGTGCTGTTGCCGAAGTAACGGCTTTCGGCAAAGGGGATCAAGGCAGGTTCGTTGGGGCTTTCTCGGCCTGCCGTCCCGCCTCATGACGAGGTGCCATGTTTCCTGGAAGTCGTATCGGCATCGGCCGGGGTCCTGTAGTCCCTCACAGGACCCCGGTTTCTTTTTGACTGTTACTTGTCCAGCCGGATGAGCCTCGACCGTCATCACTCCATCACGGCGCTGTGGTCGATCTTGGCCGGAGTCGCCGGCTTGCGCAGCAACAGAACCAGCGGAATGGCGGCAAGCGACAGGATCATCATCAGCTTGAAGTCGTTCATGTAGCTGATGATGGTCGCCTGCAGCGTCACCACGCCGTCGAGCGCGGCACGGCCGGCGGCGCTGTAAGGGTTCATCGCCTGGAAGATCGCCGGATTGCCGAACGCCTGGTTGTAGGGCGTCACATAGGTGGCGATGTTGGCGTGGTTGATCTGCACGTTCTGCGTCAACAGCGCGGTGACCACCGAGATGCCGACGCTGGAGCCGATGTTGCGCGACAGATTGTAAAGACCTGTGCCTTCCGCGCGCCGCTCCGGCGCCAGTGTGGCGAAGGTGATGGTGGTCAGCGGCACGAACAGGAAGCCGAGCCCAGCTCCCTGGATGAAGCCGGTGCTGATGATCGTCCACTGCGAAACATCAGGCGTCCAGCCGGTCATGTCGTACATCGCCCAGGCGGTGACCAGCAGGCCGGTCAGCAGCAGCCAGCGCGTGTCCACCTTGCCGATCAGCCTGCCGACCAGGAACATGCAAGCCATGGTCCCAAGCCCGCGCGGCCCCATGACGATGCCGGCCGTCACCACCGGATAGCCCATCAGCGTCTGCAGATAGGGCGTCATCAGGGCCAGCGAGGCCAGATAGGTAATGCCGATGATGAAGATGAAGACCATGCCGACGGCGAAATTCCTGTCGAGGAACAGCCGGGGGTTCACGAAGGTGTTTTTCGCGGTGAAGGTGTGGACGAGGAAGATGTAGAAGGCCGACGCGCAGATCAGTGCCTCGACGATGATTTCGGACGACGAGAACCAGTTGAGCTGCTCGCCGCGATCGAGGAACATCTGCAGCGATGCGATGGTGACGCTGAGCATGCCGAAGCCCAGCCAGTCCAGCCTCGCCTTGAGGTCCGTCTTGGTTTCCTGGACGAACATCGACACGCCGGCGAAAGCCAGCGCGCCGATCGGGACGTTGATGTAGAACACCCAGCGCCAGCTGACATTCTCGGTCAGCCAGCCGCCGATGACCGGTCCGAGCACCGGCCCGACCATCACCGAAACGCCGAACAGCGCCATCGCCGAGCCGCGCTCCTCGACGCTGTAGATGTCGAGCAGGATGCTCTGCGCCAGCGGCACCAGGGCCGCGCCGAACAGGCCTTGCAGCAGGCGGAAGCCGACGATCTGGGGCAGCGACTGCGCGAACCCGCACAGCACCGATGCGACGACGAAGCCGGTGATGGATATCAAAAGGATGCGCTTGCGGCCGAAACGATTGGCAAGATAGCCCGAAGGCGGCGTCATGACGGCGGCCGCCACGATGTAGGACGTCAGCACCCAGTTTATCTGGTCGGCGCTCGCCGAAACGCTGCCCTGGATATAGGGCAGCGCCACATTGGCGATGGTCGTGTCCAGCGCCTGCATGATGACGGCGAGGATCACGCAGGCGGTGATGGCGCCGCGATTGGCGACCACGCCACCTGTCGCGGACGCGCCGGTCATGACTTTTGTCCGAACCGGCCGAGGAGGTCCGTCACGAAGTCCGGCAGGCCGCGCGCATGGCCGGTATCGATGCCGACCACGACGCTCATCCCGCCACGCAACGGCGGCTTGCCCTGGAGATCGTCCAACGTCACGCGCATCGGAATGCGTTGTACGACCTTGACCCAGTTGCCGGTGGTGTTCTGCGCCGGAAGCAAGGAGAAGCTCGACGACGACGCCGGGCTGATCGAGGCGACCGTACCGTGCCAGACGGCACCCGGGTAGCTGTCGACGCTGATCGTCGCCGTCTGTCCCGGCCGCACATAGGTCAGTTCGGTTTCCTTCGGCTCCGCCGCGATCCACAGATCGGTCGCCGAAATCAGGCTGAAGGCCGGCTGCGAAGCCGGCAGGTACTTGCCGACCTGAAGCGCGTCGACATTGGTGACGATGCCGTCGAACGGCGCCTTGACGACGGAATCGGCGAGATTGCGCTGGGCGTCGTCGACCGCCGATTGCGCCTGAAGGTAGAACGGATTCTTCTCCACCGGCTGGCTGGCGTCGCCGCCAAGCTGGGCAAGCGTCGCCTGTGCCTGCGCTTGGGCAACGGACACTTTCTGGCGGGCGGCGACGAGGTCGTGTTGGGCGCTGTCGAAGGTCGCCTTGGAGGAGGTGGAGGTCTTGAGCAGATCCTGCTGGCGCTGGAAAGCGGCCTCGTAGTAGGGGATGTCGGCCTGCGCCTGCTCGATCAGCGCCTGCGACTGCAGGTAACTCGCCTGCAGGGTCAGCACCTGGTTGCGCACCGTGCCGAGCTGCGCCTGGGCGGCGGCAAGAGCGGTTTCGAAAGAGGCCGGCCGCAGCCGGAAAAGCACCTGGTCCTTCTTCACCGCCTCGTTCTCGTGCACGTCGATCTCGGACACAGTGCCGGAGACATCGGTGGAAACGCCGAGCGACTGCGCCTGGATGTAGGCATTGTCGGTCGTCATGACCTGGCCGCCGATGACGTAGTAATAGCCGCCGACGACCAGCGCGACCGGAAGCAGGGCAAACAGGATCGGCCGTGCTCGGCCGCGCTTGGGCTTGACCGGCGCCGGAGGCGCCACCGCAACCCCGGCCTGGCGTGGCTCCTTGGACGGAGCCTCGAGCGCCGCCGGCTCCAGGGCGACCGGTGCTTCGAGCTCGTCATTGTCGATGACGGTGCCGGCTCGCCTTTGCTCGCGTTCGCTGTCCAGTCGGATGACCTGGTCGCGCGCCCGGTCGGCGGCGGATCCGTCTTCTTCGACAGGCTTCTTTGGTGAGGTTGATTCAGCCATGTGTTTTCTCCCGGTCGGCGGCAGGCTGGGCGCAAGCCGCGAGCAGATTGGATTTGATGAGGGATAGGGTTTGCAGCAGATGCAGTTGCGCATCCGCGGAAAGGCCGACGAAGGCCTCGTCACGCGTCTTCTGCCCATTGCTGCGCATGATTTCGATAAGCGGATGGGCTTGCGGCTTCAGGTAAAGCAGCCATGCCAGGCGGTCGGCGGGATTGGGCCGGCGCTCGATGAAGCCACGTGCCTCCATCTTGTCGAGCAGCCGGGCGAGCGTGATCGGCGTGATCTCGATAAGATCGGCCAGTTTGTTCTGGTGCATGCCTTCATGCAGGCAGAGATAGGCGAGCACCTGCCACTGGGCGCGGGTCAGCCTCGATGCCCGCGACCTCTGCTCGAACCGCTTTCGAAGCAGGCGCGCGACATCGTGCAGCACGAAGCTGATGTTGGGTGACGATGGCATGGGAGGTACTGGAGTTTTTCGGCGCGACTTTTAGTGAGCATGCTTATTATCATCATGCACATAATCCCGCTGGACGCGGTGCGCAAGACGGACTAAGCCCGCCTGGAAAAAATGACGCATGGGCTGCGACGCCACAAAAAGGCTCCGGTAGCAGGCTGTTGCCGCGCAGGGATGAGACGATGAAGTGGCTGAAGATATTGACCGTATCGGCCATCGCGGGATGGCCGGGCATTGCGTTCGCAAAGGACGCCGTCAGCTGCGGTGGCGCCGCCATGCTGGGTGGCGCGCAATTGAACTGCAGCCACGTCGAACCCCAGGCGCCGCCTCAGTTTTGCACCTATAGCTGGGCTCTCCACATGCCGGCCGGAGACCAGAAAATCGTCGAAGGCAGCTTCATGCTGCCGCCCGGCGCGGCGAACGTCACCGTCTATCAGGGCAGCGGTTTCGACAGCGCGCTGTCCGATCCGATCGTGATCTGCCGCGGCAGCAAATGAGCAAGACCGTCAAGGAAAGCTCGCTCGTCGCCCGATTGGTGCTATAGGGCGGATCACGCTATTTTGAACGGGCGCATTCGAGTTTCGGATGCGCCTGGCGGCCATTTCTCTGACGGATTTCGACATGGACGGACCCAACCCAGACATCAAGCACCCGATCCCGATGCATACCCGCGTCGGCTTCCTCAAGGGGCTGGTGAACGCGCCGAACATCGAGGTCGGCGACTTCACCTATTATGACGACCCCGACGGTCCGGACAAATTCGCCGAAAAATGCGTCCTGCACCATTATCCGTTCATTGGCGACAAGCTGATCATCGGCAGGTTCTGCGCCATCGCCGAGGGCGCGCGCTTCATCATGAACGGCGCCAACCACGCTATGTCCGGCTTTTCGACCTATCCGTTCAATATTTTCGGCCATGGCTGGGAAAAGGGTTTTGACCCGGCGACCTGGTCCAGGGAAGTGCGCGGCGACACCATCGTCGGCAGCGACGTCTGGATCGGCATGGAAGCGGTGATCTTGCCCGGGGTGGAAATCGGCCACGGCGCCATCGTTGCCGCGAAATCGGTGGTGACGCACGACGTGCCGCCCTATGCGATCGTCGCCGGCAACGCGGCCAAGGTGGTAAAGATGCGTTTCGACGACCGGACAATCAGGCGGCTGCTGGCGGTGGCGTGGTGGGACTGGCCGGTGGACAAGGTCAGCCGCAACCTCGATGCTATCCGGGGTGCCAATATTTCTCTTCTGGAGGCAGCAGCTTGAACGCTCTGAACAGCAGCATAATCGGCACCGAACTGTTCACGCGAGGATGGATCTTCATCCGCGGCGTGCCGGCCATGAAATTCTTGCCGCCGGAAGGGCCGCCGGAAATCGCCTTTGCCGGCCGCTCGAATGTCGGCAAGTCGTCGCTGATCAACGCGCTGGTCAACCAGAAGGGGCTGGCGCGCACTTCCAACACGCCGGGGCGCACCCAGGAGCTCAACTATTTCGTGCCAGATGGATTTTCGGGTGAGGGCGCCGACCTGCCGCCCTTGGCGCTGGTCGACATGCCCGGCTACGGCTACGCCACCGCGCCGAAGGAGAAAGTCGACGAGTGGACCAAGCTGGTCTTCGACTATCTCAAGGGCCGCGTCACGCTGAAGCGCGTCTATGTGCTGATCGACGCCCGTCATGGCATCAAGGCCAAGGACGATGAAGTGCTGTCGCTGCTCGACAAGGCGGCGGTGTCCTACCAGATCGTCCTGACCAAGACCGACAAGATCAAGACTGCCGGCGTGCCGAGGCTGATCGAGGAGACGCTGGCAAAGATCAAGAAGCGGCCGGCGGCGTTCCCGTTCGTGCTGGCGACGTCTTCGGAAAAAGGCGAGGGCCTTCAGGAATTGCAGGCGGCCATCGTGCTTGCCGCCAATGGCGGCTAAGCTATGTCGATATTCAGGTGATGCCGGCCTGCAAACGACGGCTTTCTGCGCTTCCGGTGCTCACGGACCCGAATGTCCGCTCCGCTCCGGTTCTCGAAAGCCACCGTTTTCGGCTCGGCCTGACCTGAATCTCAACACACCTTAGAACTGGGTTAAGGCTTGGCCTCGATAGCAATCGTCTGATGGCCTTCTTCCGCCACAAGCCTTTCGGTGCCGTATGCCCTGAGGAACATGCTGACGCCTGACCTGACGATGTGATCGATCTCGTCCGGGGTCGGGGCTTTCGTGCGGTAGGCGAAGATGCACTGGCGGAACAGACCGGCAAGGCACAGTTCGGTGAACTGATAGGCGGCAAGATCGACATCGTCGATGCGCAGCAGGTCGCGCTCGATGGCGGCATTGAGAAAGGCCGCGACCTTGTCGTGGCCACGCTTGGGACCGCGCTCGTAAAAACGCGCGCCCATGTCGGGTATCCGGTCGGATGCCCCGATCACCGTGCGCTGCGCCTGGATGACCTTGGCCGACGTGATCTTGAGGGCCAGCACCTTGCCGAACTTCACCAGCGTCTCGCGCAGGTTGTCGGCGTTGTCCAGCACGTCATACATGTTCTTGAAGATGGTGCCGCGCTCTTCCTCGATCAGCGCCTCGAACAGCTCCTCCTTGTTGGCGAAGTAAACGTAGATCGTACCCTTGGAGACACCGGCCTCGCGGGTGATGTCGTTCATCGAGGCGGCTTCGAAGCCCTTGTCGATGAAGACACGACGGGCGCCATCGATGATCTGGCTGCGCTTGACCGGATCCTGCCCCGCGGCCGGGCGGCCACGGCGCAAGCTTTCCAACAGGTCGTCGCACGACTCGTTTTCGACATTGGGCGGGGTCTCGGCCATGAAAGTCACACCTCGAAAATAATTCGAACCAAGCGGTTCGATTGCCCTTGATATGGTCCTCTTTACGCGCTATGTCAACGGCCGGATCGAACCGAACGGTTCAGTATCATATTATAACTTTAGAGAGATGTCATGTCCTCGAACGCGCCGACCACAGCCGAAGTCCGTCCCTTCCCCAACGCCAAGGTTGCGCCGGCGACGGAAGCACCGGATATGCCTGTCCAGCCCGTCTCGTCGCCGCCGGCAGAGGCCCCGGCCAAGAAGAAGCGCTCGGTGCGTTCCTTTCTGCTGCCGATCATCGGCGTTGCCTTGCTCGGCGCCGGCGCCTGGTACGGTTACGATTACTGGACAACGGGCCGCTTCATGATCTCGACGGACGACGCCTATGTCCAGGCGGACATGGCGTTCATCTCGCCCAAGATTTCCGGCTATGTCGATCAGGTCAAGGTCAGCGAGAACCAGTCGGTCAAGGCCGGCGATCCGCTGCTGGTCGTCGATGACGGCGATTACAAGATTGCCGTCGCCCAGGCCGAGGCGCAGATCGCCACCTTGAGCAAGACGCTCGACCGTATCGACGCCCAGACCGACGCGGCCCGCGCCTCGCTGCAGCAGGCGCAGGCGCAGAAGGTCGCCGACCAGGCCGCGGCCGACAATGCAGCCAAGGTCGCGGCGCGCGCCTTGCAGCTGCTCAAGACGCATGTCGGCACGCAGGCGCAGCTGGACGACGCCCAAACGGCGGTCCAGCAGGCCGATGCCGCCCTTGTCGGCGCCGACGCACAGATCGCCGCCGCGCAGGCCAATATCGGCGTGCTGCAGGCGCAACGCGCGGAATCGGCGAGCACGCTGGCGTCCCTGCAGCTCAGCCATGACAAGGCGCTGCGCGATCTTTCCTTCACCGTGCTCAAGGCGCCTTATGACGGCATCGTCGGCAACCGCTCGGTCGAACAGGGCGACCTTGTCAGCCCCGGCCAGAAGCTCGCCGTCATCGTGCCGATGGACAAGCTCTACATCGTCGCCAACTTCAAGGAGACGCAGCTTGCCCGGCTGGTGCCCGGCGAGAAGGTCAAGATCTCGGTCGATGCGACCGACGGCCAGGACTTCGAGGGAACCGTCTCGTCGCTGGCGCCGGCTTCGGGTGCCGTGTTCTCGCTGCTGCCGCCCGAAAACGCCACCGGCAACTTCACCAAGGTCGTGCAGCGCGTTCCGGTCCGCATCGATGTGCCCGCCGATGCGCTGAAGAGCGGCAAGCTGCGCGCCGGCCTGAGCGTCGTCGTCGCCGTCGACAGCCGTACCGCCCCATCTGGTTCGGCATCAGCGGCAGCGTCGAACTGAGCGGCCGCCGGGGAGCAATGCCATGGCAACCGCAACCCTGACAGCAGGAGCGCCGCCGGCGAGGCCGGCTGTGCCTGACACCATTTCGACGCGGCGCGTCATCGCCTTCCTGGCGATGGTGTTCGGCATGTTCATGGCCATCCTCGACATCCAGATTGTCTCCGCCTCTCTGTCGGAAATCCAGGCCGGCCTGAGCGCCAGCTCCGACGAAATCCCGTGGGTGCAGACCGCCTATCTGATCGCCGAAGTGGTGATGATCCCGCTGTCGGGCTTCCTCAGCCGGATGCTGTCGACGCGCGTGCTGTTCACGATCTCGGCGGCGGGCTTCACCGCGGCCAGTGCGCTGGCGGCGACCGCCACCAACATCGACCAGATGATTGTCTACCGCGCCGTCCAGGGCTTCATCGGCGGCGGCATGATCCCGAGCGTCTTCGCCGCTGCCTTCACCATCTTCCCGCCCTCGCGCCGCGCCTTCGTCTCGCCGATGATCGGCCTGGTGGCGACGTTGGCGCCGACCATCGGCCCGACTGTCGGCGGCTACATCAGCCATGCCATGTCCTGGCACTGGCTGTTCCTGGTCAATGTCGTGCCCGGCATCCTGGTCACAGCGGCGGCCTGGACGCTGATCGACTTCGACAAACCCAACCTCAAGCTGTTCAGCAAGTTCGACTGGTGGGGCCTCGCCGGCATGGCGGCTCTCCTGGGCTGCATGGAATATGTGCTCGAGGAGGGTCCCAACAATGACTGGATGCAGGATCAGGGCGTCTTCATCTGCGCCATTGTCATGACCATCGGCGCGGTGCTGTTCTTCTGGCGGGCGTTCACCGCCGAGGAGCCGATCGTCGACCTGAAGGCCTTCACCAACATCAACTTCGCCTTCGGCTCGCTGTTCTCCTTCGTCATAGGCATCGGCCTTTACGGCCTGACCTATCTCTACCCGGTGTATCTCGGGCGCATCCGTGGCTACGATTCGATGATGATCGGCGAGGCGCTGTTCGTCAGCGGCCTGGCCATGTTCTTCACCGCGCCGATCTCGGGCATCCTGTCGAACAAGATGGACCCGCGGCTGATGATGATGATCGGCTTCTTCGGCTTCGCCACCGGCACCTGGTGGATGACGCATCTGACCGCCGACTGGGATTTCTATGAGCTGCTCATCCCGCAAATCCTGCGCGGCTGTTCGATGATGCTGTGCATGGTGCCGATCAACAACATCGCGCTCGGCACCTTGCCGCCCGAGCGGCTGAAGAACGCTTCAGGCCTGTTCAACCTCACCCGCAACCTTGGCGGTGCGGTTGGCCTCGCCCTGATCAATACCGTGCTGATCGACCGCAATGCCTTCCACTACGCAAGGCTCTCCGAACATGTGCAATGGGGCAGTGAAGCCGCGCAGACCAAGCTGCAGAACATGACGCTCAATTTCGAGCAAACCCCCGGCCTCGACGCGACAAGTGCCGCGATCTCCAAGCTGTCTGGCATGGTCCAGCAGCAGGCGGCGCTGCTGTCCTTCATGGATGTGTTCTTCATGCTGACGGTGCTGTTTGCGACGCTTGGCATGTTCACCATGCTGATCCGCAAGCCGGCCGCGGCGGGCGGAGGTGGCGGCGGCGGCCACTGACGTGGGCAGCTGTTTCGGGAAGCTCCTCCAGTCCACGCCTGAAAAAGCTCTGACCGCGCAAAAAACTCCGGGCCCGCAAGCCCGGAGTTTTTCATATCCAGTTGGAATTTGTCAGGCTGTGGCGGGCTTGAAGGTCAGCGCGACGCCGTTGATGCAGTGGCGCAGCCCGGTCGGCGCCGGACCGTCGTCGAAGACATGGCCGAGATGGCCGCCGCAACGGCGGCAATGCGCCTCGGTGCGCGTCATGCCGAGCGAGCGGTCCACGGTCGTGCCGATAGCCTTGGGGATCTCTTGCCAGAAGCTCGGCCAGCCGGTGCCGGAATCGAATTTCGTCTCCGACGAATAGAGCGGCAGGTCGCAGCCGGCACAGGCGAAGATGCCCTTGCGGTGTTCGTTGAGCAGCGGGCTGGTGCCGGGATACTCCGTGCCTTCCTTGCGCAGCACGTTGAAGGCGGCAGGCGACAGGATGGCTTTCCACTCGGCGTCGGTCTTGGTGACTTCGAATTTTTCGGCGGCCTGTGCTGCCTGCGGATCGCCCATGCGCAGCATCGTTGCCGCGATCCCGACGACGCCGATGGCGGCGGCACCGCTCAAAAGAAAGTCGCGACGGTTCATGACCAGTTCCTCCTGATGTCCTTTTGCCAAACTATACCGTCGCGCGGAAATCAAAAGCCGGTGACGGAAGCCCCTCGAACGAACACTCCGCGCCCGCCCACATCCGAATGTGGGAGGCGCGGAGTGCGCGGGTCAATTGCGGAGCACAGAGCGGGATCGTGCAATCGACGGAGGGCCCTTGCTGCCAGTTCGCCGGCAGCAAGCCCCTTGTTACATCTTCGGCAAAAGAACCTTGTCGATGACGTGGATGACGCCATTGGACTGTTCGACATCGGCGATCGTCACATTGGCGACATTGCCGTTCTCGTCTGTGACGGTGACCTTGCCGCCGTCAGCCTTGAGCGACAGCTCGCAGCCGCCGGCCGTCTTGACCTTGTGGGTGCCGCCGTCAGCCTTGGCCATCGAGGCCACGTCCGCCCCCATCGCCTTGGCACCGATGACATGGCAGGTCAGGATCTTGGTGAGCTTGTCCTTGTTTTCAGGCTTGAGCAGCGTCTCGACCGTCCCGGCCGGAAGGGCTGCGAAGGCCTCGTTGGTCGGAGCGAACACGGTGAACGGACCGGCGCCCTGTAGCGTCTCGACAAGGCCGGCGGCCTTCACGGCGGCGACCAGCGTGGTGTGGTCCTTCGAGTTCACGGCGTTCTCGACGATGTTCTTGTCGGCAAACATCGCGGCGCCGCCAACCATCGGGTTTTCGGCATAGGCGGCGGTGGCAAGGGCCGAAACGGCGATCGTACCGGCGAGCAAAAGGGTGACGTATCTACGCATGATGTCGAACTCCTCGGGTTTTTCTCTTCCCATTTTTGGGGACGCGAGGAGATACGGGACAAAATCGCCCGAGTTTCAGAAATATCGTGATTTTTTATTTTATCTAACGCGCCCGGCGGATTTCCCAAGCAATCGGTCGCGGCCGACATGCTGTCTATGGGCATGTTCAGTGAGGGATAGACTTATGATAGTCTTTTGTGATTTTTCAAGCGCGCGGAGCCGGTCAGATGCTCTTCAGGTCGCCGGCGGCGACTACCGGTCCGGTCGGCTGTCCGGTCGGCGAACCGCCTGACGGCTCGAGGCTGACGGCAAGCACCGCGCCTTGGGCAAGCTTCTGCTGGGCCGCCGGCGAGACGACAATATGTGCCGTAGCACCGGCCGGAATGACGCCCATCGACACCGGCGGGTTCTTGCCCTCGATCATCCACAGCTCGAAGTCCTTGCCGGAAGCACGCTCACCGGAGACATGCGACAGGCCGATTTCGTGATGCGCGGCATCATAGACGGCGAGATATCTGACGTCGCTGCCTTCGGCGGCCAGCGAAGCGACGAGGCGCGCCTGCGGCTGCTCGACCGGGGGGTTGAGGACTGGCACGGCGATGTAAATCGCCAGTGCCGCAGCCGCGGCCGCGGCAAGGCCGCGCCAGAAGGCCAGGCTGGACCACAGGCCGCCGCGCGATTCGGCGGGCGTGGTCACGGCGGCAGCGTTGGCGAACAGGCGGCGGTCGACAGCGGTCTTCACCGAAACCGACGGCTCGACTTCCCGATAGGCGGCGGCAAGCGGTGAGAGACTGACCTCCCAACTCTCGACAAGACGAGCGAAAACCGTATCCGCATCGATGCGGCGGGAGACGATCTGGCGTTCGTCGGCATCGAGCACGCCGAGAACGTATTCGGCGGCGAGCAGGTCGTCGCCTCCACGTTCCGGTCCTGTGTCTTCTGCCAGCGTCATCTTTCCAGACATTCTCTGAGTTTCAACAGGCTGCGGCGCAGCCATGTCCGCATCGTGTTCAGCGGCACGCCATGGCGCTCCGCCAGTTCGGCATAGCTCTCGCCCTTGAGATAGGCGCCCCGGACGGCGGCTGCCCGGTCCTTCTCCAACTCATCGAGACAATGGTGGATACGTTCGGATTCGTCGCCCGCCACCGCCATCGCTTCAGGCCCCGGCGCCGGATCGGCCACGTCGAGCGCGGCATCGATGTCGGCGGCGGGCTTGCGTCGCGCTCGTATGCGATCGATCGCATGGTTGCGCGCGATTGCCACCAGCCAGGAGATCGGGCTTAGATCGGAGACCGCAAAACGATCCGCCTTCGTCCATATCTTGACGAAGACTTCCTGTAGCGCTTCTTCCGCATCTCCCCGGTCGTTCAATACACGAAGGCAGACGCCAAAAAGTTTCGCGCTGGTCTGCCGGTAAAGCAGATCGAACGCGGCCCGATCCTTCATCGAAGTCCGAACGATCAGCTTGGTGATGTCCTGCGGCGTCATTGCAGGCAAGTTAGGCGATTGCGATGTATTTGCAACGGCGGAAATAATCTTGTGCACGCCTAAGCTTTTGTGTGTCGCCAGCCCGGATCCGTCCACCGATTGCCAATGGAATCGCCACTGGCTAGCTTGCCCTCAGTGATGGGGAGCGCGCATGTCGGTCGAACGGATCCTTTGGGAAGAAGATGCCACGGGCCTCGCCAATCTGGTCCGCAAGGGCGACGTTTCGGCCGTCGAGCTGACCGACACCGCGATTGCCCGCGCCGAGGCCACCCGTCCCGACATCAATGCCACGGCCGAACCGCTCTACGATGCCGCCCGGGCCCGCGCCAAGACCATCGACCGCTCGCTGCCGCTGGCCGGTGTTCCCTTCGCCATCAAGGATCTCGGCATCGCCATCAAGGGCGTGCCGACGCATGGCGGCAGCCGCATTCCGGCCTGGCTGGCCGATGTCAATTCGGTGCTGACCGACCGCTATCTCGCCGCCGGGCTTATTCCGATCGTCACCTCGGCATCGCCGGAGCACGGGCTTCGATTGATGACCGAATCCAGGGCCTTTGGCATCACCCGCAATCCGTGGAACACCGGCCATACCAGCGGCGGCTCTTCGGGCGGTTCGGCAGCCTTGGTCGCAGCCGGCGTCGTGCCGGTGGCGCATGCCTCCGATGGCGGCGGCTCGATCCGCGTGCCTGCCGCCTGCACCGGGCTTGTCGGCTTGAAAACATCGCGCGGCCGCACACCGCTGACGCCGCTGGTGAGCGAAAGCTGGTACGGCATGGTCGTCGACCATGCGCTCACCCGTTCGGCGCGCGATTGCGCGCTGCTGCTCGACCTCATCCACGGGCCCGATCCTCTGTCGCCCTATGCCGCGCCGCCGCCGAAAGGCACGTTCGCGGCTGCCGCCGCGCGCGATCCCGGCAAGCTCAGCCTGGCCGTGTACCGCAAATCCCCGCTTGGCCTGCCGATCTCGGACGAGACGCTCAAGGCGCTCGACAAGGCGGTGGCGCTTGCCCGCGAGGGCGGCCACACGGTCGAAGAGATCGACCTGCCCTTTATCGGCCGCGATTTCTTCGCCGATTTCTGCAGGACGGTTGCCTCCGCCGTTGCCGGCACGATGCGGGCCGAAGCGCTGCGTGTCGGGCGCTCCGTTACCGGCGACATCGAGCGGGCGACGCGCGTGCTCGCCCGCTTCGGCGAACTGGTGTCGGCGGGCGAGACCTATGCCGACCTGCAGCGGCTGCATGCCGCCTCGCGACGGCTGATTTCGGAGACTGCGCGGTATGACGCCGTGCTGATGCCGGTCATTGCCCACCCGCCGCTCGCCTGCGGCGCCATGGATCCGAAAGGCGCCGACGAACTCATCGAGAACCTGCTCGACAAGCTTCATCTGACGCCCTTGCTGAAGCTGAAGCCGTTCTTCGGCCAGCTGATGGACAAGAGCCTCTGGTTCACCCATTGGCCGGCGATCCAGAATGTCAGCGGCCAGCCGTCGATCGCGCTGCCGGTCCATGTCACTGACGCCGGCCTGCCGCTCGGCGTCCAGGCGGCCGGCCGTCCGGGCGACGAGGAGACGCTTTTGTCGCTCGCCGCGCAGATGGAGAAGATCTCGGGTTGGCTGGGCCGCAGGGCGCCGCTGTTGGTGCCGACACGATGACGAGGTCGTGAAGCGCTCGAATATGACAGCAAAGCCATTTGCGGGCGGCGCCAATTCCCGCTAAGACGCCGCCGTCCTTACCTGATGCATGTCGCCCAAAAGTGTCCAGCGGTTTTTGGGACAACGACATGCTTAAAATAAAAAGCCGGGAACCAAGCCGATGACGGAAATAACCGCCACCGCCGAAATGCAGGCAGCCCTGTTGTCACGGGCTCTGCCCTACATGCAGCGTTACGAGCACAAGACGGTCGTGGTGAAATATGGCGGCCATGCCATGGGCGACATCGAGCTTGGCAAGGCCTTCGCGCGCGACATCGCGCTGCTCAAGCAGTCCGGCGTCAACCCGATCGTCGTCCACGGCGGCGGCCCGCAGATCGGCGCCATGCTGGCCAAGATGGGCATCGAATCGAAGTTCGAGGGCGGCCTGCGCGTCACCGACCAGAAGACGGTCGAGATCGTCGAAATGGTGCTGGCCGGTTCGATCAACAAGGAGATCGTCGCGCTGATCAACGCCGAGGGCGAATGGGCGATCGGCCTGTGCGGCAAGGACGGCAACATGGTGTTCGCCGAAAAGGCCCGCAAGACCATGATCGACCCGGACTCCAACATCGAGCGCGTGCTCGATCTCGGCTTCGTCGGCGAGCCGGTCGAGGTCGACCGCACCTTGCTCGATCTTCTGGCACGCTCCGAGATGATTCCGGTGCTGGCGCCGGTGGCGCCAGGACGCGACGGCCACACCTACAACATCAATGCCGACACCTTCGCCGGCGCCATTGCCGGCGCCTGCCAGGCGACGCGCCTGCTGTTCCTCACCGACGTGCCGGGTGTGCTCGACAAGAACAAGAAGCTGATCGACGAACTGACCGTGGCCGAGGCCAAGGCGCTGATCAAGGACGGCACGGTCTCGGGCGGCATGATCCCCAAGGTCGAGACCTGCATCGAAGCGATCGAACGCGGTGTCGAAGGCGTCGTCATCCTCAACGGCAAGACGCCGCATGCGGTGCTGCTGGAACTGTTCACCGAGCATGGTGCCGGCACGCTGATCGTGCCCTGAGGGGCTCTTCAGCCGGCTAACTTTTTCGCCTCGGAATCTTCAATATTGCCGATGATGGGAATGGCAGGCTTTCTGGCCGGGCGTCGAACGGACATCGATTCCTCTTCGGCGTCCTGCGGCGCGCCCCAGAATTCGGCCAGCGTCGGGCCGTCTTTCACCCTGATGTCGCGGACCAGAAAGCCCCAGACCTCGCGGAACCAGACGCGGCGGCCCATTTGCGTGTACCAGCGCATCGAATGGCGCTGCTCGGGATCCTTGTGGAACAGGATGCGCGCCAGCGCCTTCGGCCGCGACTGCACAGCCAGCTCGATCAGCTTGACGCTGAAGAACAGCATCCACGGTTTCAGCCGCGTCATCTGCAGCACCTGGTGCTTGTAGTCCCACAGGCGCGCGTCCTGCTGGATCACCTTGCGATCCCGCGCGATGCGGAAGAACGGCGTCCAGCGATGCGGCGTCACATACAGTGCCTGGATCTGGTCCGGGTCGTAGGCGATGAGCTGCCGGAAGCCGCGCCACAGGTCGCGAAACCCTTCGTCCTCGAAGCCGGCCACCCAGGTCGCCATAGACAGGATGCCGTTGAGGCGCAGCAGCCTTATCGCCTCGCGGTCGGATGAGATGCTGCCGCCCTTGCGGATCAATTGCAGCGTCTGCTCGTCGGTGTTTTCCATGCCGAGCAGCCAGCGGATGACACCGGCCTTGCGGTAGAGATGCAGGATGTCGGCATCGCGCACGATGTCGTCGGCGCGGGTCGAACCGACGATCAGCACCGGCACGTTCTCGGCGATCAGGGCGTCGAGGAAGGCCCGCCAGGCCTTCTTCGAGACCGTCGGATTCTCGTCGGCGAGATTGATCAGCTCGACGCCGTGCTCGCGGTGCAGCCAGGCGATCTCCCTGGCGAACTTCACTGGGTCGCGATGCCGCCATCGGGTCCAGAAGCCGCGCTGGCCGCAATAGTTGCACAGATGCGGACAGCCGCGCGAAAACTGCATGACCACGGCCCGCTTGCCGCCCCAGTAACTGTACCGCGAGTGCTCAATCAGCTCCCAGCCGACGCGGTAGGCGTCGAGGTCGGCAATGGTCATGGCCGGTTGCGTGGCGACGGGACGGCTGAGATCGTCGCGATAGGCGATGCCGGCCACGCTCGCCGGTGGCTGGCGCATTTCCAGCGCCTCGACCAGCGCCACGACGGTCGCTTCGCCCTCGCCGCGCACGATGAAGTCGAATGTATCCGTTGCGGACAGGATGTCGCGCCAATGATAGGTGGGGAAAACGCCGCCATAGATGATGATGGTCGCCGGCTCCCGCTGCTTGATCTGCTCAGCGATCAGCAAGGCGGTCGGATGCGCCGAGGTCGAGCCGGAATGGCCGATCAGGACGAAGTCGGGGTGGTCCTCCAGTGCGTTGCGCACGACGTCATCGAGCGGCATCGGCCCGAACTCGGCGTCGACGAGCCGTACTTCGTGCCCGGCATCGATCAGCGGCCCGCCGATCGCCAGCAGGCCGAGCGGCGGCAAATGATCGTCGGGCACGCGGCTGCCGATGGCGGTGTGCGGCGGATTGATCAGGACGATTTTCATGGCGGACCTCTTGGGCATTTGGTCCGCGCAAGCTGGCCGGCGATGTGGACACGCGCTTGGCCCGTTTCAGCAGTTTGCGTGCAGTTTTTCCCCAAGGAGTGCGAAGGCAGGCATTGTCACCGCCGGAGGTGGGCGAGCGGCACGTGGCCGGGTCCCTTGATGTTCTGCAGCACGAGCTGGGTGTGGACGTCGCGCACGCCGTCGAGCCGCATCAGCCGATGCATGACGAAGGCGTTGAGCTCGTCGACCGACGGCACCATGACATGCAGCAGGAAATCATGGTCGCCGGTCATCGTCCAGCACGACGACACCTCGTCCATGCGCTGCACGGCGGCGATGAAGCTTTCGGGAGAGCCGTCGCTGTGGCTCACCAGGCGCACCTGGATGAACACCTCGACCATCAGGCCGACCGCGCGGCGGCTGATCACCGCGGCAAAACCCTTGATGATGCCGGCATCCTGCAGCGCCTCGAAACGCCGCGCGCACGGCGTCGTCGACAGGCCGATCTCTTGCGCCAGTTCGGAAACCGGCTTGCGCCCGTCGCGCTGCAGGACATCGAGCATCTTGATCTCGAAATCGTCGAACTGAGGCATTTTCACTCCGAGAGAGGGTTTTGTGAGTGGATATTATCTCGAATATTCCGTTCGAGCCATCATCAAAACCGATTTCCCTCGGCAAATCCGGGTAGCCTTTCGGCACGTCTGCCATTCATGATTTGCGAGGAGAAAACCATGACGACGATGAGCGTTGCCGAATACGCCCGCGACTGCGCGGCGCAAGGATTGCGCGGTGACTATTCGGTCTGCCGTGCCGATTTCACCGTGTCGCAGGGTTACGATTACAGCGAAGAAGAGCAGGCGGTCTGGCGCACGCTGTGCGACCGCCAGACCAAGTTGACGCGCAAGCTCGCCCACCATTCCTATCTCGACGGCGTCGAAAAACTCGGCCTGCTCGACCGTATTCCCGATTTCGACGAGGTCAGCGCCAAGCTGCGCAAACTGACCGGTTGGCAGATCGTCGCGGTGCCGGGGCTCATTCCCGCGGCCCCGTTTTTCGATCATCTCGCCGATCGCCGCTTCCCGGTCACCAACTGGCTGCGGACCAGGCAGGAGCTCGACTACATTGTCGAGCCCGACATGTTCCATGATTTCTTCGGCCACGTGCCGGCGCTGTCGCAACCGGTGTTCGCCGATTTCATGCAGATGTATGGCGAGAAGGCCGGCGACATCATCGCGCTGGGTGGCGACGAGATGATTTCCCGGCTCTACTGGTACACGGCCGAATATGGCCTGATGCAGGAGGCCGGCCAGCCGCTAAAGGCCTTTGGCGCCGGCCTGATGTCGTCGTTTACCGAGCTGCAGTTCGCGGTCGAAGGCAAGGACGCCCACCACGTGCCCTTCGACCTGGAAACGGTGATGCGCACCGGCTACGAGATCGACAAGTTCCAGCGCGCCTATTTCGTGCTGCCGTCCTTCGACGCCTTGCGCGATGCCTTCCAGACCGCCGATTTCGCGGCGATCGTCGCCCGGCGTAAGGACCAGCCGGCGCTCGACCCGGCGACGTTATAGCGAGCACGTTGCCGCAGACGTCAGGCGGTGACCACCTTGCTCAGATGATCGCCCAGCCGGCAGGCCAGCGCGGTGATTGTCGTCGTCGGGTTGCATTGACCTGACGTGCAGAACACCGAGGAGCCGCCGACATAGAGATTGTCCATGCCGTGCATCTTGCAGTTGGCGTCGACAACACTTTTGGTGACGTCGGTGCCCATGCGCGTGCCGCCCATGTGATGATGGCCCGCCGTCTCGTCGTTGGTGGGATAGTCCTGGCCGTTGCTGATCCAATCGGCAATGCGCACGCGGCCGAGATTCTTCTCGATCAGTGTCTTGCCGAACAATCTGAGCCCTTCGAGCAGTGTGCGGCGCTCCATTTCCGATTTCTTCCAGTGTAGCTCGATGCGCGGCACGCCGGCGTGGTCGACATCGGTCTTCGACAACTCGATCTGGTTGGATGCCAGCGGCGCCTGTTCCCAGGCGACGTAGAGCTGGGCGGCGCAACGCAGCCTCTGGCTGAGCTTGGAGGACATCCACTCGGCCATGTCGGGCGCCGTGCAGGCGAGGTCGGCGATAAGGCTCTTGACGCCGGGATACGGCGTCTCGATCAGCCGGATGCCAAAATTCATGATCTGCAGCCGCTCCATGGCGGCAAGTGTCGGCGAGAAGAAGGCCTCGTTGACGGCATCGACCTCGAACGCGTTGTAGTCGGTCAGGATGGCATTGCCGCCCTCGAAGGTCGGATGCTCCATCCAGTAGCGGCCAAGCGCCGTCGCATTCGGCACGACGCCGCCGTTCGAGCGCTGGTTGGACCACAGAAGCAGCCGCGAATTCTCCAGCCCACCGGTGCAGACGATGAAATAGTCGGCGCTGAAGGAGCCGGCATCCTGCCCGTTCGACCACAGTCTGGCGCCAGTCACGCGTCTGCCGTCGCCGGCAAGTTCGGTGGCACAAGTGTTGAGCACCACCGCGATGTTCGTGGCCTTGTCGAGTTCATCGCCGAATTTCTCGGCGAAGCGCACGGCCGGGCTCTTGATCAGCTGCACCCAGCGAATGTCGTCCGAGATCGGCATATCGGGCCGGAGGGCCGGAAGGTCGAGAATGTCGCGCACTTCCGGCAGATAGGGTTCGATGTCGGTGCGGCGGATCGGCCAGCCCGTGTCGGGTACCCAGGCCTTCGGCTCGAAATCCTGCTTGTCGAGGACGCGGCACCAGCCTGCCCAGTGGTTGGAACTGCCCCCCATGAACCGCAGCCGGGTTATGTCGAGATCGAAATAGAAATCCCCGACCGTGCTGCCCCGGTAGAAATCCTGCGAGTCGTCGCTGAATTCGCGCGGACCGGCTTCCATCACCACCACCGGAATGCCGGCGGCGCCCAGCTTGCGGGCAATGGTGGTACCGGCCGGGCCGGAGCCGAGGATGCAGACTTTTGGAGTGAAGTTCGCGGCGCGATACGCCTCGTAGCTGTCAAAGATCATGCCAAGTCGCTCCGCTTCAGGATCCAGCCATTGACCTCGACGATCTCGTTCGGGTCGGGCTCTGGATCGGCGGCATCGGCATCAGGCAGCTTGCGGAACAAAGACAGGGCAGGCAATGCGATCAACGCCTGCACGAGCGCGCGGCGTGACATTCTTTTGATGATGAAACTCATGGCTGGTTTCTCGTCTGGGCTTCGGCACTGCATGGGCGTTCCCAGAACGGCAATTCCCGGAACGACACATGCATCACCGTGGAAGCCAGTATCGTGCCAAGTCTGGCCGTGAAGCAGTGAAAACCCGGCTAAGCGGTACAACCGAGTGCAAACAGGGTTAGAGTTTGCTTAACGGGCCGGTTGCGGCAGATCGGATCACGCCGCCTCGGAAATGCCGGTATCGATGATCGTCAGATTGCGGCCCTGGTGCTTGGCCTGGTAGAGGCGCCGGTCGGCGGCGCGCATCAGCTCCGACACACTGGCTTCCTCGCCGCAGATGGTGCCGCCGATGCTGACCGTGAGCGGGATGGTCCGCTCGTCGACGGGCCGGAAGCGGATCAGCTCGACTTCGCGGCGAATGCGCTCGGCGACGCGCTTGGCCTCCTGCTCGGTGGCGCCGATCAGAAAGGCGCCGAACTCCTCGCCGCCGATGCGGCCGAGCACATCGCCGCTGCGCACGCCGCGCTGGATCGCGCTGGCGATCAAAAGCAGCGCGTCATCGCCGGTCAGGTGGCCAAAATTGTCATTGATGGTCTTGAAGTGGTCGGCGTCGATGATCAGCAGCGCGCCGCGATCGGACTTGCGGCGCGAACCGTCAAGCGCGGCAAAGAAACTTTCCCGGTTGAGCATGCCGGTCATGTCGTCGCGGCTCGCCTTTTCCGCCAGTCGGCGATGCGCGGCGGCGAGCTGGGCATGAGCGCGGGCGAGATCGCGATGCGCGTTTTTCAGCCTGTCGCTTTGCCAGAAAGTGCTTGCGCTGGCGGCCCACGCCAGCACCAGCGGACAGAGGGTGGAGGTCAGCCAGATCGTACGATTGACCGGAAATCCCATGGCCGGAACGATGATCAGGGTCAGCAGGAGAGAGGCCGCGACTGAGGCGAAAGCAACGGCGGCGGATCTCAGAATTATGCTGTTCATCGCTTGCTCCCACAAGACTGCCTCTCTGCCAGCAAGCCCTGAAGGCCACCTTTCCCAGATGCCTAAAATTTGAATCGTGAGGCGATTTACGCAACCTCAACGAGCAGAAGTTGTGGATAAAGTCGCTTTCGGAATGCGCGTTTCATGCCATAAGGAGCCTATGACCACGCTCCCTGACCCCGCCCGCTTCGCCCATGTCACCGACTGGGTCTTCGATCTCGACAACACGCTCTATCCGCATCATTCGAATCTGTTCTCGCAGATCGACGTCAAGATGACCGCCTATGTCGGCGAACTGTTGGCATTGCCGCGCGACGATGCGCGCAAGTTGCAGAAGGAACTCTACCGCGAATATGGCACGACGCTGAACGGCCTGATGACACGTCATGGCATCGACCCCGACGATTTCCTCGAGAAGGTCCACGACATCGACTATTCATGGCTGGTGCCCGATCCCGTTCTCGGCACCGCCATCCGCCAGCTTCCGGGCCGCAAGTTCATCTTCACCAATGGCGACCGCAGGCACGCCGAGCGCACCGCGCGCCAACTCGGCATCCTCGACCATTTCGACGACATCTTCGACATCGTCGCCGCCGGGCTCAATCCCAAGCCGGCGCGCCAGACCTACGAGAAGTTCGCCGAACTGCACGCCGTCACCGGCCACAATGCGGTGATGTTCGAAGACCTTGCCCGTAACCTGTCGGTGCCGAAGTCGCTCGGCATGACCACGGTGCTTATCGTGCCGCGCAATTTCGAGCCGACCTTTGCCGAGATCTGGGAGCGCGACCCGGCCAACGAGGATGATGTCGATTTCGTAACCGACGATCTGGCGGGGTTTCTGACGGCGATTGTGGAGGGGGAAGGAAGAGGGGAATTGAAGAATTGAAGAATTGAAGAATGAAGGACGGTCTCCACGGATCAAGTTCCCCAGTTCTTCAATTCACCAGCTCTTCAATTCCCCACTGCCCTACTCCCCCAGCTTGTAGAACCGGCTGATGATCCCCCAGGCTTCGTCGGCGGTGTCGACGAAGTCGATGATGTCCTGATCGCCGGGGCTGATCGTGCCCTGCTCGGCGAGAAAATCGAGATTGATCGCCCGCTTCCAGAAGGATTTGCCGAACAGGATCACCGGCACGCGCTCCATGCGCCCTGTCTGGATCAGGGTCAGCGTCTCGAAGAATTCGTCCATCGTGCCGAAGCCGCCCGGAAACACCGCGACCGCCTTGGCGCGCATGACGAAATGCATCTTGCGGATAGCGAAATAATGGAAGTTGAAGCAGAGCTCCGGCGTCACATAGATGTTCGGCGCCTGCTCGTGCGGCAGGACGATGTTGAGGCCGATCGACGGCGCGCCGACATCGTCGGCGCCGCGGTTTCCCGCTTCCATCACGCCGGGCCCGCCACCGGTCACCACGACATATTCGCGGTAATAGGAGGTAGCCGACTGCTGCGAGCAGAGGCGGGCGAATTTGCGCGCTTCCTCGTAGTATTTGCTGTTTTCCTCGAGGTTCTTCTTCTGCGTCTCGTTCTTGGCCGCCCAGGCCTCGCCGCCGGGTTCCGGCAGGCGCGCGCCGCCGAACAGGATCACCGTCGAACGGATGCCGCGTTCGGCCAGGATCATCTCCGGTTTCAGGAGTTCGAGTTGCAGCCGGACCGCGCGCAACTCGCGCCGCGTCATGAAGTCGGGATCGTTCCAGGCGAGCCGGTAGGTTTCGGCACGCGTCTGCGGCGTGTCCGGCACACTCTTCGACCGCTCCAGATCCTCGTCCGAATGCGGCAGTGGCGTCCAGCCCGCCTTTTCCATAGGTGTCATATGCTCTACCCGTCCAAATTCTTAACTTGCGCCGCCCCATGACGCAGCCGCGATTGACCCTCACCAAGGCTTCACATAAGCAGGTTCCGCAAAAGTGTCCCGCGGTTTTGTGACAAGAACCTGCTACATGCAAAGACGCAAGCATGCGAAGCATGCATGGGGTCCGCGCGACTTTCAAAACAGGTTAAGGCGCAGCCCCTTAACAGCTTGGTAATGGAGCGAATTCATGTCGAAGCCCGATCTGGCGAGCCTCGAAAAGACCATCGAGAAGGCCTTCGAGGAACGCGACGCGATTTCGACTGCGACGCGCGGCGAAACGCGCGATGCCATCCAGTCGGCGCTCGACCTGCTCGACCGCGGCGCCGTCCGCGTCGCCGAGCGGCAGGCCGACGGCAAGTGGCATGTCAACCAGTGGCTGAAGAAGGCCGTGCTGTTGTCCTTCCGGCTCAATCCGATGGAGATCATCAAGGGTGGTCCCGGCGAAGCGATGTGGTGGGACAAGGTGCCGTCGAAGTTCGATGGCTGGGGCGCTGTCGATTTCGAAAAGTCGGGCTTTCGTGCCGTGCCGGGGTCGATCGTGCGTCGCTCGGCCTATATCGCGCCGGGCGCCGTGCTGATGCCGTCCTTCGTCAATGTCGGCGCCTATGTCGATACCGGCACCATGATCGACACCTGGGTCGGGGTAGGCTCCTGTGCCCAGATCGGCAAGAACGTGCATCTTTCCGGCGGCGTCGGCATCGGCGGCGTGCTGGAGCCGATGCAGGCCGGTCCGACCATCATCGAGGACAATTGCTTCATCGGCGCGCGTTCGGAAGTGGTCGAAGGTTGCATCGTGCGCGAAGGCTCGGTGCTCGGCATGGGCGTCTTCATCGGCCAGTCGACCAAGATCGTCGACCGCGCCACCGGCGAGATCTTCTATGGCGAAGTGCCGCCGAATTCCGTCGTCGTCGCCGGAACGATGCCGGGCAAGTCCTTTCCTAACGGCGAGCCAGGTCCGAGCCTCTACTGCGCCGTCATCGTCAAGCGTGTCGACGCCAAGACCCGCTCCAAGACCTCGATCAACGAATTGCTGCGCGATTGATCTTTGCGCAAAGCGAGCGCACCTTCCGCCGGCGCGACAATCGGTCGCGCTGGTTCAACATGGAGGGGTGACATGGACTGGAAGGATCTGCTCACAAGTTTTGATGGTCGCATAACCCGTGGCAAGTTCTGGGCCGCGATTGGCGTTTTCATCGTCATTGGCATCGTTGCCTTTATTCTCGATGCGATTCTCGGTACACGCATCACCACCGCCAGTGGCGCCCAGATCGGCATCATCGGCATTCTCATCGCTCTGGCCTCGATCTATTTCGCACTCGCAGTCTACGCCAAGCGCTGGCATGATCGCGGCAAGTCGGGCTGGTGGAGCCTGATCATGCTGGTGCCGCTCATCGGCCCGATCTGGTTTCTGGTGGAATGCGGCATTCTCGAAGGCGCCAGGGGCGCCAATCAATATGGACCGGACCCGCTTGCCTGACAGATCAGATCTCACCTGGCTTTTCTTCAAAACCTCGGGCCGCGTCAGTCGCGCGGCCTATTTTCTTGGCGGGTTGCTCGTCGCCATCATCCAGGCCTTCCCGCTCTACCGCTTCACGCTAGTGCCGGAAGGTTCGGCCGAGAGCAACATGTGGTCGTTCATCTTCTTCGTCGCCTTCATCGCCTCGCTGTGGTCGAACATCGCCCTGGCGGTGAAGCGGCTGCACGATTTGGACAAGCCGGGCATTGCCGCGCTGATCCTGTTCGTGCCGGTAGTGTCGATCGTCGCCTTCCTTGTGTTGTGCCTGTTTCCGGGGCAGCCTGGACCCAACCGCTATGGCCGGCGCACCAACGAGCCGGAACAATCCTGAGGGCCGATCGGACATGCGCTACCGCACGCTTGATCCGAAGCTGATCATCGAGACCGCGGAACGGCTGGAGACGCGTGTTGCGGAGCGTTTCCCCAAGGCCGGCCTGCGCGGCGTTGCCGCCGAACTGGTCTCGCTGTCGCGCGATCTGGCACAGGGCGCCAAGGCCCTGGAAGCGCCGATCTGGTGGCTGCGCGGCCTCATCGTCGCCGCTGTCGTTGCCGGCGCATTGATGTTCATCTTCGTCGGCACCGTCCTGCCATTCGACCGCATTTCCAAACCCGGTGATGCCGTCCAGTCGGTGCAAGGCATCGAAGCTTCGCTCAACATGTTCATCCTCGCCATTGTCGGATTTCTCGCCTTGATCCGCTCCGAGGAGCGCATCAAGCGCAAGCAGGTCTTTCGCCAGCTGCATGGCCTGCGCTCGCTGATCCACGTCATCGACATGCATCAGCTGACCAAGGATCCGGCGGCGCTGTCGGCCGATTTCAAGCCGACGTCGCATTCGCCCGCCCGCATCACCAATGCCGCCGACCTGGCCCGTTACCTCGATTATTGCTCCGAAATGCTGTCGATCACGGGCAAGATCGCCGCATTGTTCGCACAGTCGGTCAATGACGACGTGGTCATCGACGGCGTCAACGACATCGAGAACCTGGCGTCAAACCTGTCGCGGAAAATCTGGCAGAAGATCACGTTGATCGACGGCCGGCCGGTGCAACAACCTGCTCCGGCGGCA
Source organism: Mesorhizobium sp. M0518 (assembly GCF_040321125.1). Lineage (NCBI taxonomy): Bacteria > Pseudomonadati > Pseudomonadota > Alphaproteobacteria > Hyphomicrobiales > Phyllobacteriaceae > Mesorhizobium > Mesorhizobium sp. M0518. The sequence continues at coordinate 125,844 of NZ_JAMYQY010000008.1, read as the reverse complement.
GGCCCGGCGAGCCAAGCCGCTCCGCTTCCGCCGCGCGCACCAAGGCGGTGATCCGCTGAACCGTCGGCACGGGCGTGCCGACCTTCCCCGCCAGCTGCAAGATGGCGCCTTGCAAGTCGTCGATCTCCGTCGGCCGGCCGCGCTGAAGATCGTCCCACATCGACGAGCGCGCCTGCGCGTCGATCGCCAGCATGCGCCGCGCCAGAAGCTTGAACAGCCAGTCAGGCAGCCTGAGCACCTTCGGCAGCAGCGCCGGCCGCAGGCCGGCGATCCGCGCCGGCTCGATGCCGGTCGCTTTCATCGCCGTGAGCGCCTCGTCGATCTGGCTGGCCAGGATCAGCCGCCAGCGCCGATCGGCCAGTTCGGCCGTCAGCGGCAGGCCGGAAAGCGCCACCAGTGCGTTGTTCAAATTCATCAGCAGCTTGCCCCACAGCACAGCCTTCATGTCGCCACGGGTTTCGACCGCAAACCCTTCGACTCCAAGCAGGTCGGCCAAGCCGGCGTCGCCATCCTCGACCATTACCGTGCCGTCGCTGGCGCGGTGAACGCGCAGCGGCAGTTCGCTGTCCGGCGACTGCACCACATTGAACGGCACCATGCCGGCCAGCACCGTACGTCCGGCAAGTTCAGCGCGCAGCCTGTCGGCATTGCCGACACCGTTCTGCAGGCTGATCACCACGGCATCGGGGCGGGCATGGGCCTTGATGAGGTCCGCCATATCCTGGGTGGCGCCGCTCTTGACCGTGACCAGGATCACGTCCGCCGGCGGCAGGGCGACGGCCGGATCGGCGGTGACGACAAGCGCCTCGGGCTTGATCGAGCGATCGGGGCCCTGGAGGTCGCTGACCCGCAATCCACCCTGCCGCAACGCTGCCTCGATGCGAGGCCGAGCCAGCAGAATGACCTCTCGGTTGGCCAGCGCCAGGCAGCCGCCGGCATAGCAGCCGATGCTGCCGGCACCGGCTATGACGATCCGTTTGTGCTTGTCTGCCATCCTGCCGCCCGCGCCGGGTCGCAACTATAAGACATGAAAACCATAATATCGGCGGTATCGCCAGCCATGACGCTGGCCCCTATGTCTGGCCGTGACAGGCCCTGCGCTTTCGACTATCGCTTTTGCCATGACGCTGCCGACCGATCCCGCCGAAAACCTCGCCGCCCTTATCCGTTGCGCTTCGGTGACGCCCGCTGAGGGCGGCGCGCTGACCGCGCTGGAGACGATGCTCAAACCGCTCGGCTTCCTGGTCGATCGGCCGGTGTTTTCCGAAGACGGCACGCCCGATATCGAAAACCTCTATGCAAGGCGCTCCGGCAATGGCCCGCATCTGATGTTCGCCGGACACACCGACGTGGTGCCTGTCGGCGACGAAGCCGCTTGGACGCATCCGCCTTTCGCCGCCGAGATCGCCAATGGCGAGATGTATGGCCGCGGCGCCGTCGACATGAAGGGCGGCATTGCCTGTTTCATCGCCGCCGTGGCGCGCCATGTCGAGGCCAATGGCGGTCCGAAAGGGTCGGTCTCGCTGCTGATCACCGGCGACGAGGAAGGCCCCGCGATCAACGGCACGGTGAAGCTGCTCGAATGGGCGGCTTCGCGGGGCGAGAAATGGGATGCCTCTGTCGTCGGCGAGCCGACCAATCCGGACGCTCTCGGCGACATGATCAAGATCGGCCGCCGCGGCTCGATGTCCGGCGCGGTCACCGTCAATGGCCGCCAGGGCCATGTCGCCTATCCCTTGCTTGCCGACAATCCGGTGCGCGGGCTGATGAGCCTGGTCGACGCCTTGCTGCATCCGGTTTTCGACAAGGGAACCAGGGATTTCCAGCCGACCAATCTGGAGATCACTTCCATCGACGTCGGCAACCCGGCCACCAATGTCATCCCGGCCAAAGCGACCGCGACCTTCAACATCCGCTTCAACGACACCTGGACTGATGAGACCTTGCAGGCCGAGATCCACAACCGGCTCGACCAGGCGGCTAGGCGCAAGAAGTACCGGCAGGGCAAGAAGACGCCGGTCGACTACGAACTCGTCTGGCGCGACCGGCCGAGCCATGTCTTCCTGACACGTGACGACAGGCTGATCGACACGCTGCGCGGCTCGATCAAGTCGGCGGTCGGCAAGGAGCCGACGCTGTCCACCTCCGGTGGAACGTCCGACGCGCGTTTCATCAAGGACTATTGTCCGGTGGTCGAGTTCGGGCTGGTCGGCAAGACAATGCACATGGTCGACGAGCGCGTCGCCATTGCCGATCTCGAAACGCTGACGCAAATTTACCAGCGCTTCATAGAAGACTGGTTCGGACAGGGCTGAACGGCATGCTTTCGGCGGACGAAACCCAAGCTTCGCTGACGGGCGCCTGGCGATTGATGCTCGGCAAGGCCGACGGCCTGCGCCTGCTCGACCTATCGGCCGACGGCTTCTGGAATTCCTTCTTCGCCATTGTCGTTGCAGCACCGGCGCTGATCGTCGGCTGGGTCGGCATCGCCAACGAAATCGGCGATCCCGACGCCTTCGCGGGGCGCTTCAGCATGCTGGTGCGCCTGGCGACGGTCGACATCGGCTCCTGGGTGCTGCCGCTGGTTGCGCTCGCTTTGATCGCGCCGCGCGCCGGCATCGGCGGCCGCTTCGTCCACTACGTCGTCGCCAGCAACTGGGCTTCGGCCATCACCGCCTGGCTGATGCTGCCCTCGGCGCTGATCCGGCTTTTCCTGTCGTCCGCAAGCCAGGCTGCGAGCCTTGTGTCGCTGTTCCTGTTTGCCCTGTCGATGGTGCTGACCTGGCGCATGACCAACGCCACGATCGGCAGGGGCGCATCGGTCGGCACCGCCGTTTTCGTCGGCATGTTCATCGCCTCGCTGCTGGTGCTGTTCGGCCTGCAGACGCTGCTCGGCATCACCGTGCCGGACGATGTCGGAGTTCAGAGCCTGTCCGGGCTCGTCTCGACTGGATAATCGACACCGGTGAGAAACAGCCCGTCGGGCGGCGCCACCTGGCCGCAGGCGGCGCGGTCGTGCGCCTCGAGCGCCGTTTTCAGGTCGGCCGCGCTCCAGCCGCCGTCGCCGACGCGCTTCAGTGAGCCGACCATCGAACGCACCTGGTTGTGCAGGAACGAGCGCGCCGAAGCCCTGACCTCGACTATGTCGCCCTGTCGGCTCACATCGAGCCGTTCCAGCGTCCTGATCGGGCTGTTGGCCTGGCACTGGGTCGAGCGGAAGGTGGTGAAGTCATGCCGTCCGAGCAGGACTTTCGCCGCTTCGTGCATGGCGCCGGCGTCGAGCCGCTTCGGCACCCACCACACCTTGCCCTTGTCGAGCGCGGCCGGGGCACGGCGGTTTAGGATGCGGTAGAGATAGTGGCGGCCGATGGCCGAGAAGCGGGCGTCGAAGCTGTCGGAAACGACCGTCGCTTTCAAGATGGCGATGCGCGCCCCGGCCGCCTGCAGATGGGCGTTGACGGCATCGCGCACCTTGTCGCCCGGCCACGCCTTGACGAGATCGACATGCGCCACCTGCGCTGTCGCATGCACGCCGGCATCGGTGCGGCCGGCGGCGCGCAGCCTGATCGCTTCGCCGCAGAATTTTTCGATCGCCCGCTCGATCGCCTGTTGCACCGAAGGCTGATCCGCCTGGTGCTGCCAGCCGGCAAACAGGCTGCCATCATATTCGATGTCGAGGCGAAAACGCGGCATTTGCGACTAGAGCTCTCGCCTCGGGCAATTCCAGGAAAAGTGTGAAACGGTTTTCCGTTCGGAATTGCGTTCAAACAAAGAGGTAGAGCAGTTCGCCGTTTCCATGAAACGGTGGACTGTTCTAGGCGGCGAGAGCGGTGAAGGCGGAGGCGTATACCAGCCTGCCGGCGTCAGGCGCGTCGCCCCAAGCCAGCGCCTGCAGCGCTTCGCCCTGGTATTCGCTCTCGAAGTTCTCGGCACGCGTGTGGCTATATCCGAAACGCCCGTAATAGGTGGGGTCGCCGAGCACCACGGCCAGCGTTTCGCCGGCATCCCTGAGGCGGATATGCGCCTCGCGGATCAGCGCGCCGCCGATGCCGCTGCCATGGAACGAGGGCTCCACCGCCAGCGGCGCGAGCGCCACGGCGGCGAAGGTCTTGCCGCCATTCTGGACGAACAGCCGCGAAAACAGGATGTGGCCGACCACCTGGCCGTCCTCTTCCGCCACCAGTTCGGCAACAGCGTTGCCGCCAGTCACCAGCGCGTCGACCAGACCGGCCTCCGCCTGCTGGCCGAAAGCGTGTTCCTCGACGAGGCGGATGGCCTCGCGATCCCGCGGCGTTGCCGCGCGTATCGACATCATGCTCATGAGAATTTCAGTCCTTTTTCGATCTTGGCCCCGCGCAGGAATTCCGACGCGGCAGCGGGCTTTCCGCCCGCCCGTTGAACTTCGACCAGCCTGATCGCGCCTGCCCCGCAGGCGACCGTCAGCCGGTCATCGAGAATTCCTCCCGACTCGCCCAACTCTTCCCAAAGCGACAGGCCTTGCGACAGCGTCGAGCGAAGCAGTTTCAGCCGCTCCCGGCGGCCGCCAATTCCTATCTCCGACCAGGCGCCGGGAAAGGGCGACAGGCCGCGAATATGATTGTGGACCTCACTTGCTGAGCGAGTCCAGTCCACGCGAGTCTCGGATTTATCGATTTTCTTGGCGTAGGTCACCCCCTCCACAGCTTGTGTGGTGAATGTCAGGGTGTTCCCTTCCAACCGCGCCAGCGCTTCCACCATCAAGGCAGCACCGACGCTCATCAACCGATCATGCAAATCGCCGGCTGTCATATCGGGTTCGATGGCGCATTTTTCAATCAGCCCGACCGGGCCGGTGTCCAGCCCCTCTTCCATGCGCATCACCATCATGCCGCTTTCCAGGTCGCCGGCCATGATGGCGCGCTGGATAGGCGCGGCACCGCGCCAGCGCGGCAGAAGCGAGGCATGGCCGTTGATGCAGCCGAGCCGGGTCGCCTCCAAAACCGCCTTCGGCAGCAGCAAGCCATAGGCGACGACCACAGCGACGTCGGCCCGCAAGGCACGGAAGGCGGTCTGCTCGGCCTCGCCTTTGAGCGAAACCGGCGCTCGCACCTCGATGCCCAGTCGCTCCGCCTCGCGCTGCACCGGCGACGGTGTCAGCTCCAGCCCGCGCCGTCCGGCAGCGCGCGGCGGCTGGGTATAGACGACTGATATCTCATGGCCAGCCTCGGCGATCGCGCGCAAAGTCGGCACCGAAAACTCCGGCGTGCCCATGAAGATGACGCGAAGGGGCATTTTTCTTCCGAGACCTTCTCTCTACCTGCGCCGGGAAGTCAGCTCAGGCTTCAAACGGGTTTACCAGCTTCAGGTCAAGTCCGTCGAAGTCTCGAACGTTGCGGGTGGCAAGCGTGGCGTCGTGCACCTGGCAGATCGCAGCTATCATCGCGTCCTTGGTTTCGACAGGTCTGCCAGCGAGTCGTCTTGCCGCGGCAATGCGGCCATAGTGTTCTGCGGGCAGATCCCCAAAAACCAGGATCCGACCCGAAAATTCGCCCCGGATCCTCGAAATGCTTTGGAGAAGACCATCCCGCCGGATGGCCTCCTGAACGAGGTAGGCTCCGAAATAGAGCTCTGCAAAAACAATGGTGGAGAGGAAAAGGGTCGCAGGCTCTTGGCCATTCAACCAGTTGAGAACGTTTTTGCTCCGTTGCCGCGATAGCACGTCCGATATGACGTTGGTGTCCAGTATAATCATTTCGGTCAACGGAAATCAGGCGGCCCACGATCGGCCTCACTTCGCGACCTCGCTATTTCCTGAATCTCGTCGCTTGTGAAACGATCATCGCCGACGAGCGAATAGAGGCGATCGCCGACTTTTTCGGCGCCAGCAAATTGTGTTGCAAAACCCTTCTGTATCAAGACGACCGCTTCCTCCGAAAGGCTGCGCCTGTTCAGCCGCGCACTTTCCTCGAGACGCCGTTTCAATTCCGGATTGATCCCACGGATCAGCATGTCACCCATAGACACCTCCTACGTGATATCACTGATATCACAGCAAGTCGGTATTTTCAATCGAAGGTTCGTGAAGCTGAACCGCCGAGGCTGATCGGAGGGGCCGTGCTCCGACAGAGCATGCCCTATCCCACCAGCTTGCCCGGCGCTTTGTCCTTGGCGAGCTTCTTGAATTTCTTCACCACCATGTCGCGCTTCAGCTTCGAGATGTGGTCGATGAACAGGACGCCATTGAGGTGGTCGATCTCATGCTGCAGGCAGGTGGCCATCAGGCCCTCGGCCTCCATCTCCTGCAGCTTGCCGTCGCGGTCGAGATACTTGACCCGTACGGCGGCCGGGCGTTCGACCTCGGCGTAATAATCCGGGATCGACAGGCAGCCTTCCTCGTAGACGGAGCGCGCATCGGCGCTCTCCAGGATTTCCGGATTGATGAAGACATGCGGCGCCGGCGTCTCGTCTTCCTTGGCGAGATCGATCACCAGCAAGCGCAGCGGCTCGCCGATCTGGATTGCCGCCAGACCGATGCCCGGTGCGTCATACATGGTCGCCAGCATGTCGTCGGCTAATTTGCGCAGGGGCGCGTCGACACGCTCCACCGGTTGGGAAACCTGGCGCAGGATGGGGTCGGGAAGGATGATGAGCGGCTTGATCGGCATGGCGTTCCACGTAAGACCTCCAGCGAAAAGCGTCAACCGGTTGGCATGAGGCTCGTTCACGTTTTGATCTGTGCTATCGCGGCGAATCGTCTATGCTGTCCACATGAATGATTTGAGCACCATCCTTTCGGAGCCTGTCGCCCGGCTTGGCGCCACAACCATCACGCTCGGCCATGCGCTGGCCTTCGGCGCTTTGCTGTTTCTGGCCCTGTTCGTGGCGCTGGTCATTGCGCTGTGGCGGTCGGCGAAGGCGCGCGCCGTGGCGGCTGCGGAAGCCGCCGATCATGCCCGCGATGCCGAGGCGCGGATGGCCGGAATTCTGCAAAGCCAGGCCGAAATGCAGGGTCGCATGGGCGCCATTGCGGAAGTGTTCGGCGCACGGCAGGCGGAGCTGACGCAATCGATCGGCCAGCGCCTGGACGCCATGACCGGCCGGCTCGGCCAGACCATGACCGAGCAGACGAAATCCACGCATGAGAGCCTGGCCAAGTTGCAGGAGCGGCTGGCTATCATCGATGTCGCGCAGGGCAACATCCAATCGCTCGCCGGCCAGGTCGTGCAGCTGCAGGCGATCCTCTCCAACAAGCAGACGCGCGGTGCTTTCGGCCAGTCGCGCATGGAGGCGATCGTTGCCGACGGCCTGCCGCATGGCGCCTATGAATTCCAGGCGACGCTGTCGAACGGCAGCCGTCCCGACTGCCTGGTGAAGATGCCGAACGGCGCGCCGTCGCTGGCCATCGACGCCAAGTTTCCGCTCGAGGCCTGGAATGCCATCCGCGCCGCCGACGGCGCCGACCTGCAGAAGGCCGCCTCGCAGGCCTTCCGCCGCGACATCGAGATCCATGTCCGCGATATCTCGGAAAAATACCTGATCCAGGGCGAGACGCAGGACACGGCCTTCATGTTCGTGCCGTCGGAATCGGTGTTCGCCGAGATCCACGAGAATTTCGAGGCGATCGTCCATAAGGCGCACCGTGCCCGAATCGTCATCGTCTCGCCGTCGCTGCTGATGCTGTCGATCCAGGTCATCCAGGCGATCCTCAAGGATGCCCGCATGCGCGAACAGGCGCATCTGATCCAGGGCGAGGTCATTCGGCTGATGGAGGATGTCGCGCGTGTCGATGAGCGGGTGCGCAAGCTGCAGGTCCATTTCGGCCAGTCGGCCAAGGACATCGACGACATCCTGGTTTCGACGTCGAAGGTCACCAAGCGCGGCCAGAAGATCGAAGCGCTGGAGTTCGGCGCGCAGCCCGACGGCGATGCCGCCGCGGACGCAGCGTCACGGGCTCCCGCCGCGAAAGTCGATACTGGCGCGCGCGTTGCCGATTCGAAAACCGGGCAGCTCAGGCTGAGGGTCGTCGAAGGCGACGACTGAGCAGCAGCGCCGGATCCGCCCTACTGCTCTTCCTTGGTCGTCATACCTGGGAATTCCGGCAACCAGGGCAGCGCCGAGCGGTGCCAGCTTTGCCGTCTCGGGACCAGCTGTTCACGTTGCCGCGCCGTGCCGACCCGGATGCCATAAACCTTCGGCCCGTCGCCAACCGATGTCGCGTAGAGATGCGAGCCGCACTCGCCGCAAAAGCCCTGCGCGCGCTTGTCGCCGCTCGATCCTGTCTTGATATAGACCTTTGGCGCACCCTTGGTGATCCGGTAGTGGCCTTCCGGCGCGCCCACGGTCACGCGAAAAGCCGTTCCGGTCAGTTGTTGGCAATCGGTGCAGTGGCAGATTCCGGTGTTCTCCGGGTCGACCTCCGCCTCGTAGGTGATGGCGCCACAATGGCAGCCGCCGTCGATTTTCATCTTCGCTCCTCCAAAGTCCCTTTAATCCTAGCGGGGGAAGACCGTGAGGCAATGGCGCAGCGCTAGTCCAGAGCCGGATCGGATGCGTTCTCGATCAGCCTGCGCCGCTGCTCCCAGGTGCCTGACGTCTGCGGCTTGACGAACAGCCGTGTGATCTCCGGCATCTCCTTCTTCAGCTGCGCCTCCAGGCGCTCGACGCAAGCTTCGATCTCGGGCGCCGTCAAATGGTCCTCGAACTCGATGCTCAGGCCGGCGACGATCTCTGCCGGCCCCATATGGACGGTCAGGACGCCGTTCGCCCGCTGCACCGCCGGATCCTGCTGGGCGATCGCCAGCACCTTCATCTGCACCTCGAGCGAGGCCGGCTCGCCGATCAGCAGGCCCTTGCTTTCGCGGGCCAGGAAGATTGCCGTCGCGCCCAGGATCAGCCCAATGCCGATGGAGGCGGCGCCGTCGAGTTCCGGCATCTCCAGAACTTCCGCCGCCAGGATGCCGGCGAACGCGACGATCAGGCCGAGAAGTGCTGCGCTGTCCTCGAACAGCACGGTGTAGACGCTCGGGTCCTTGCTCGACTGCACCGCCCGCAGCCAGCCCTGCTTGCCCTTCTGCTGGCGGAACTCTTTCAGCGCCACCCACCACGAACTGCCTTCGAACAGGAAGGAAAGGCCGAGCACGATGTAGGTCACCTCGGCGTTGGCGACCGGCTCCGGCGCCATCATATGGATCACGCCTTCGTAGAACGACACGCCGGCGCCCAGCGCGAAGACGAGGAGCGCGACGATGAAGCTCCAGAAGTAGAGTTCCCGGCCGTGACCGAGAGGATGCGTCCGGTCGGCCGGGCGGGCGGCACGGTGCATGCCGTAGAGCAGCAGGCCGCCATTGCCGGTATCGACCAGCGAATGCACGCCCTCCGACAGCATCGCCGAACTGCCGGTAAAGGCGGCGGCGGCGAACTTGGTCAGCGCGATGGCGAAATTGCCGGCGAGCGCCGCGTAGATCACCTTTTTTGAGCCGCCGTGCCCGGCCATGGTGCTGTCCCCATTCGATGCACACCCAGTCTAATGGTCAGATGGAAGAAGCTCCACAGCCACCACAACGTGTGAACCGCTGGCTCGTTCAAAAACGGCGGTCGTTAAAGAGGTTTGTCGTTAGAGACTGGTAGGCAGAACGACTACTCGATGATCTCGCTGGTCCACACCTTGAAGCCGGCAAGCGTTCCCGGCCCGAATATATGGGTCAACGGAACGTCGGCGGCGTCGCGGCCGGAGGCGATCAGGATGCGGCCGATGCGCGGTGCATTGTTGCGCGGGTCGAAGACATGCCAGCGGCCGCCGAGATAGACTTCCATCCAGGCGCAGAAATCCATGCTCGCCCATGGTTTCGGCATACCGATGTCGCTGATGTAGCCGGTGCAATAGCGCGTCGGGATGTTGAGTGCCCGGCAGAAGGTGACCGCGAGATGCGCATAGTCGCGGCACACGCCGCTCTGTTCGCGATAGGCTTCCGCGGCGGTGCGTGTCGGCCGAGCATTGCCGTAGTTGAAGACGATGTGATTGTGGACGAAGTCGCAGACCGCCTGCACGCGCGGAATGCCCAGCGGCGTGTTGCCGAACAGCCGCCACGCTTCATCAGCCAGAAGGTCGCTTTCGCAAAAACGGCTGGGCAGCAGAAACAGCAGCGTGTCCGCCGGCAGATCGCGCACCTCGTGCTGCCAGGCCATCAGGTCGCCCATCTCGAAAGTGCCGGGATCGCGGATCACCGCGTCGGTGCCGAAGGTGAAACGCCCGGGCGGCGCAACGAACCGGTTGCACCAGTTGCCGAAACTGTCGCGATAGCTTTCGATCGGCACCGGCGGGTTGGAGATCAGGAAATCCGGCCGCTCGAGATCGGAGGCACGCGAATAGTGGACATTCAGCATTGCGATGAGCGGCGTTTCCTGCGGAAAGTCGAAGCTCATCTCGCAGCCGATGTGAATTCGCATTGTCGTCCTGACGGCCTGCCTGACGATCACCGGGCGGAGGCACGGGTTGATGCTGCAGTGCGAAGACAACCATGGCATGGACCGCCATGGTTTACGAGCAAATTAGAAACCGGTTGAAAGCGAGCCGCTGACGGCGGCAGCAGTCGCTAACCCCTTGCAGTCCGGCGGTTCTCTTGTTTCACTTCGCTTCCCACATCAGGAGGAACGAATCATGGCTAAAGGTGCGATGAAGGCAGGCAAGGAAGCCCGCAAGCCGAAGAAGGACGCCAAGAAGCCCGCCCCGGCTCCGGCCCTGAAGGCGCCGCCGGTGAAGGCGATGAAGCTCAAGGACAAGTAAGTCCGGCCGATTTGCTTCGAAATGGGATTGCGACCGGCAGCGCTGTTGCCGGTCGTTGTTGATCGAGCGCCCGAAATTCCTATATTGGCATGGCGGGGACGACCTCGCGCTTCCCCAAAATCCGGATGGGACGACCCGCCATTGTTTGACTGATCGTCGGACGCCGAAAATCACTTTTCGGTCCGATGCTCTGATGGAGCGTTGTCGATGTCTTGGATTCTTCTCTTTTTTGCCGGCCTGTTCGAGATCGGCTGGGCAATCGGCCTCAAATACACCGATGGCTTCTCGAAGCTGGTGCCGACCGTGCTGACCGTTGCCTCGATGGTCGTCAGCCTCACTCTGCTCGGCCTGGCGCTGAAGGCGCTGCCCGTCGGCACCGCCTATGCGGTGTGGACCGGCATCGGCACCGTCGGTACGGCACTGCTCGGCATCTGGCTGCTCGGCGAACCAGCCACCGCGATCAGGCTGGCCTGCATTGCGCTCATTGTCTGCGGCATCATGGGATTGAAGTTCGCCGCCTGACCGATAGCGCTTCTTGTTTTATGCATGTCGTCCTCCCAAAACCGGGACCACTTATGGGCGACATGCATGGGACAAACACAATCAGGGCCGCTGCGAGGCGACCCTGATTCTCGAAGCCGATTGCTTCGTAGCCTGGAGGCTAGCGGGCCGAGAAGCCCGGCGGCGTCCTGCCGGTGCGCTGCTTGCGTGCCGCATAACGCGCGTCACGCTTGGCCTTGCGCTCGGCTTCATCGGCCAGAAAACGGGCGATGCGCTCGTTCTCTTCGGATTCCCGAATCTTGGCCTCAGCCTGTGCAGCTTCCTCGGCGGCGATACGTGCCGCTTCGGCTGCTGCCTCGCGCTCGGCCTTCTCGACCGCTTCGCGTGCCAGCTTCTCCTGCTTCAGCCGGGCCTTTTCGGCCTCGCGGATTTCGCGAGCCGCAAGGATAGCCTTGCGTTCAGCCTGCCGCGCCAGCACTGCGGGATCATCCGCCGCCGGCTTTGCCTTGAAGCGCTCGAGGAGCGCCTTCTTTGCCTCGTTTGCGGCGTTGCGCCGCTCGAAAACGTCTTTTTCCCTGTAGATAGCCAAGTCCACTTCCCTGAAGTCAATTCGCGACGCTTACATACGCGCGAAAACCGAGAGTTCAAGCGCCAAAACGGCATGGCAGCCATGAAATTGTCGGCTGTTGCAGCCGGGAGACGCCTTTGGAGCAATTCCAGGAGAAGTGTGAAGCGGTTTTCCCGGGAAAAGCGCGCAGCGCTTTCCCTTGGGAATTGCGACGAAGAGATAGAGTCGAAAACGACATGCACTGTTCACCGTCGCCCCTCTGGCAGCGAGGTTGGCGGATGGCTACGTCTAGCGGCAAATTCCAACATCAGGATGACATTAGATGGAACTCGGTCTCTACACCTTCGCCGACGTCAGCCCGCAGCCGGGCCCCGGCGCAATCGGCCCGCATGAGCGGCTGCGCAACCTGATCGAGGAGGTCGAACTGGCCGACCAGGTCGGCCTCGACGTCTTCGGCCTCGGCGAGCATCACCGGCCCGACTATGCCGCCTCCGCACCGGTCGTGGCCTTGGCCGCGGCGGCCGAGCGTTCGAAGCGCATCAAGCTGACCAGCGCGGTCACCGTTCTGTCCTCCGACGACCCGGTGCGCGTTTTCCAGCAATTCGCCACGCTCGATCTTCTGTCGGGCGGCCGCGCCGAGATCATGGCCGGGCGCGGCTCGTTCATCGAATCCTTCCCGCTGTTCGGTTACAACCTCGAGGACTATGACGAGCTGTTCGCCGAAAAGCTCGATCTGCTGCTTGCCATCCGCGACAGCGTGAAGGTCACCTGGTCCGGCAATCTGCGCGCGCCGATCAACGATCGCGGCGTTTATCCCCGGCCCTTCCAGGACAGGCTGCCGGTCTGGATCGCCATTGGCGGCACGCCGCAGTCTGCCGCCCGCGCTGGCGCGCTCGGCCTGCCGCTGGCGCTCGCCATCATTGGCGGCGAGCCGGCGCGTTTCGCGCCGCTGTTCGATCTCTACCGCGAAGCCGCCAAGCGCGCCGGTAGTGATCTGGCGGGCCTCGCCACCAGCATCAACGTGCACGGCTTCATCGCCGAGACGACCGAGCAGGCGGCCGACGATTTTTACGGCCCGCAGGCGGAGGTGATGAACCGCATCGGCCGCGAGCGCGGCTGGGGTCCGACATCCCAAGCGCATTTCGACCAGTCGCGTGGCCCGAACGGGGCCTTGTTCGTCGGCGGCCCCGAGCAGGTGGCTGAGAAGATCGTCGCCCAGCACAGGATCTTCAAAAACGACCGCTTCCTGCTGCAAATGGCGATCGGCACCATGCCGCATGCCAAGATCATGAAGGCGATCGAACTCTACGGCACCAGGGTGGCGCCAATCGTACGCAAGGAAACAGCCAAGGCTGAGCCGGCACCGGCAGCGCCGGTCGCCTGACCCGGAGTCCGGTGCGAGCGGCCTCATTCCGGAAGCCGGCTCATGGAACCTGCGCCCATAACTCTGCGTTCATGCAGGCAATAGCCGATCGCCGAGGGCGCCGGCTCGAGGGTGAGCATGAAAACCGAACCCGCTGCCTTGGCTCACGCCGTCGCCGACGAATCGGATTCGCGCGTTGCGGCCCGCGCCGACACGCATCTGATGCGTTCGCTGCTCGTCGGCATTTTCCTGTTCATGGCCATCTATGCGCTCTACTTCGCTCGCGCTTTCTTCATGCCGGTCATTCTGGCTTTCCTGCTGGCGCTGACGCTGACGCCGATCGTTAGGCTCCTGCGCAGGCACGGCATCTCCGAAGTGATTTCGGCGACCCTTCTGGTGCTGGTGTCGATCTGCATCTTTGCCAGCGTAGGCTACCTGCTCAGCGGACCGATCATCGACCTCATCAACAACACCTCTTCGATAGGCCAGCAACTTGCCGAACGGCTGGCGCAATTGCGCCGCCCGCTCGAGAAGATCATGCAGATTTCGCATCAGATCGAACAGCTGACCCAGACTTCGCAGGAGCCGGGCATTCAGAGGGTGGCGGTGGCGCAGTCCGGCATCCTGTCGGCGGCCGCCAGCAACATCCTGTCGGCGGGAACAGGCCTGACCATCATCTTCGTGCTGTCGCTGTTCCTGCTCGCCTCCGGCACGATGTTTTATGAAAAGATCATCCAGTCCTTCGCCCGCCTCAGCGAAAAGAAACGGGCGCTGCGCGTCGTCTATGACGTCGAGCGCGAAATCTCGCACTATCTGCTCACCGTCACCATCATCAATGCCGGCCTTGGCACAGTCATCGCTCTCGGTCTGTGGGCGCTTGGCATGCCCAATCCGCTGGTCTGGGGAGCCGCCGCGGCGTTGCTCAACTTCTTGCCCTATGTCGGAGCGCTGATCACCATTGCGCTTGTCACGGTCATGGCGTTGATCAGCTTCGATACCATCTTCTACGCGCTTCTGGCGCCGGCCTTCGTGATCTTGTGCGACATCGTCGAAGGCCAGTTCGTGACGCCGATGGTGGTCGGCCGGCGCCTGGAGATCAACGCCGTGGCGATCTTGATCGCCATCGCCTTCTGGTCATGGCTGTGGGGCTTCGTCGGCGCCCTGATGGCGGTGCCGCTGCTGGTCGTCATCAAGGTATTCTGCGATCATTTCGACGGGCTTAGCCATGTCGGCAATTTTCTCTCCGCGCAGCACGCGGTTGTCGTCGAGGAGGACGACATCGCCGACCCCGAAGCTGTCAAAGGCTGATCAATATTTTTGAATTTGCGGCGCCGCCGGATGCTTCCTACATGCGGTCCTGACACAGGATCCCACCCATGACCGCTCTTTCCGTTCTCGACCTGTCGCCGATCGTCGAAGGCAGCGATGCCTCGCAGTCGCTGGCCAACTCGCTCGATCTTGCCCGCCATGCCGAGCGCCTGGGCTACAAGCGTTTCTGGCTGGCCGAGCATCACAACATGCCGGGTATCGCCAGCGCGGCCACAGCCGTCGTCATTGCCCATGTCGCCGGCGGCACCAAGACCATTCGCGTCGGCGCCGGCGGTATCATGCTGCCCAACCATTCGCCGCTGGTGATTGCCGAGCAGTTCGGCACGCTGGCCGCCTTGCATCCGGGCCGCATCGATCTCGGCATCGGCCGGGCGCCCGGCACCGACATGGGCACCGCCCGTGCCTTGCGCCGCAATCTCGAGGCCGGGGTCGACAATTTCCCTCAGGATGTCGTCGAGCTGATGGGCTATTTCCAGCCGGCCGAGGAGGGCCAGCGCATCCGAGCCGTGCCCGGCGAAGGCCAGGACGTGCCGGTCTGGATCCTTGGCTCCAGCCTCTACGGCGCGCAGCTCGCCGCCATGCTCGGCCTGCCCTACGCCTTCGCTTCGCATTTCGCGCCGGCGGAGCTGGATCACGCGCTGGATGTCTACCGCTCGCGCTTCCAGCCGTCCGAGCAGCTCGACAAGCCGCATGTCATGCTTGGCCTCAATGTCTTCGCCGCGCCCACCGATGCGGAGGCCCGTTTGTTGTTCACCTCGCTGCAACAGGCTTTCGTCAATCTGCGCACCGGTCGGGCCGGCCGGCTGCCGCCACCTGTCGAGAACTATGACCGCGATCTCGATCCGATGGCAAAGACAATGCTCGGCCAGGCATTGTCCTGCGCCGTCGTAGGCTCCCCGGAAACGGTGCGGCAAGGCATCGATGCCTTCGTGCGCCGCACCGGCGCCGACGAACTGATGGTCACCGCGCAGATTTTTGATCATGCGGCGCGGGTGCGATCGTTCGAGATCCTGGCCGAGGCGCACAAATCCCTGTCGCAGGCGGCCTGACAACTCCTGGTACGAATATACGCTGGCGAAAGACTACGCGCTCACGCTCTGCGCAATCGCGCCGAGCGGACGGCATGAATTGCGGATCATCAGCCGGCCCTTGAGCAAAAGCTTGCGCGGCGGCGCGTCCCTGTTGCCGGCGAGACGGTCGAGAAGCAGATTGGCCGCCTGTTCTCCGATCGCCTGCACCGGCTGGGCCACCGTGGTCAACTGCGGCTGGAACACGTCGGACCATGGAAAGTCGTCGAAGCAGGCGACCGAAATGTCTTCCGGGCAGGACAGGCCGATGTCGCGGATCGCCTTCATGGTGCCGATCACCATCGGGTTGTTGGCCGAGAAGATAGCACTTGGCCGATCATGCGAGGAAAGCATCTGCATGGTTTCGTTATAGCCGTCGATCTCATGGAAATTGCCGAAGCGGATCAGTTCTTCGGCGATCGGCAGGCCGGCGGCGTGAAGCGCCTCGCGATATCCCGCCATGCGGTCATGCATCGGCGAGATGTCCGAGGTGCCGGTGATGTAACCGATGCGCCGGTGGCCGAGATTGATCAGATAGGTGATGGCGTCGAACACCGCGCGCTGGTTGTCCAGTACCACGGCATCGGTGTCGACGCCTTTGCAGATACGATCGAGCAGCACGACCGGCACGTTGGCGTCGTCGACGATCCGCTTGAGGATCGCGCCGTCGCCGACGCGCGCCACGATCAGCCCGTCGACCATGCGGTCGAGCAGCAGCCTGATCTGGTCGTCCTGGGTGTTCAAATCCTCGTCCGTGCAGCACAGCATGACGGCATAGCCGGCCCGGTCGAAGGCCTGCTGGATGACCGAGACGACATCGGTGAAGAACGGGTTGGTGATGTGCGGCACGGTCAGTCCGATGGTGCGGGTCGTGCCCATCTTCAGGCTGCGGGCGATCGCGTTGCGCTTGTAGCCGATATCGCGGATCGCCTGCTCGATGCGCTGGCTAAGCTCCGGGCTGACCGTCGCCGTGCCATTGATCAGCGCCGAAACGGTGGCGACAGAAACCCGCGCCGCTTCAGCCACATGGAGCATGGTGGGCGCGGTGGATTTGCGGTGTCTTTTTTGCCCTGACGCTGTCATTTTCGAAACGTTTCGCCACCCCTTGCTGGCCAATACGTACGGAATCCTGTCCTTTTAAGCAAGAATCGAATTGCATCAAACGCCCGGCACCTTATATCGGCTTGACATGATCGAAACGTTTAGATTAGCGTTTGCGGGAAATTGACGACGACGGAAGGGAGGCCGCCATTGTCATGCAAGAGAGCAATTCCCTTTCCCCGCAGCACGATGCGACTGATCGGTCGGACACCGTTCTGAGTGCCGAGCGCATTTCCAAGAGCTTCGGCGGCATCGCCGCGCTTGTCGATGTCAGCTTTGAGCTGCGGCGCGGCGAGGTTCATGCCTTGATGGGCGAGAACGGCGCCGGCAAGTCGACGCTGATGAAAATCCTCTCCGGCGTCTATACCGGCTATGAAGGCACGGTCAGCGTCGATGGCCGCCCCGTCAGCTTCGCCGGAGTGCGCGACGCCGAGGATGCCGGCATCGCCATCATTCATCAGGAGCTCAACCTGGTGCCCGAGCTCAGCGTCGCCGACAACATTTTCCTCGGCCGCGAGAAGCTGATCGCCGGGCTGATCGTCGACCGCAAGGCAAGCAGCCGCGCGGCGGGTGCTTTGTTGCAGCGGCTCGGCATCGAACTCGATCCGCAAGCCCGCGTCGGCGCCTTGCGTGTCGGCGAGCAGCAACTGGTCGAGATCGCCAAGGCGCTGTCGATGTCGGCGCGCATCCTGATCATGGACGAGCCGACCTCGGCGCTGTCGCCGGCCGAATGCCAGCGGCTGTTCCGCATCATCCGCCAGCTTGCCGACAGCGGAGTCGCCATCGTCTACATCTCGCACCGCATCGACGAGGTCATGCATCTGGCCGGCCGCGTCACCGTGTTTCGCGACGGACGCCATGTGCTGACCGAGCCGATGGCCAGGCTCGACGAAGATGCGATCATTTCGGCGATGGTCGGCCGCAACCTGCTTGCTTCCTCCCAGGAAGAGCGCAACACCACTGGCATGACCGTGCTTTCGGTCGAAAACCTGTCGCTGTCGAAGCCCGATGCGCATGGCTGGCGCACCGTGATCGACGGCGTCGGCTTCGATCTTGCCGCTGGAGAAATCCTTGGCATTGGCGGGCTGCTGGGTTCGGGCCGCACCGAGATCCTGGAAGCGATCTTCGGTTCGAGCGATGGCCGCACCGGCGGCGAAATCCGTATCGACGGCCAGCGCATGGATATCCGTTCGCCGCGCGATGCAAGGCGGCTGGGCATCGCGCTGGTGACCGAGGATCGCAAGACGCAAGGGTTGCATCTGCAGGCTTCGATCGCGGACAATGTCGCGCTGCCGCTGGTCGGCTCGCTGGCCCGCTTCGGCATCCGCTCGCTGGCCGGCGAGCAGGGGCTGGCGCGGCAGGCGGTCGAGGCCCTCGGCATCCGCTGCCGGGACATCGATCAGCCCGCCGGTACGTTGTCGGGCGGCAACCAGCAGAAGGTCGTCATCGGCAAGTGGCTGGCAACCAGGCCAAGGGTGCTGCTGCTCGACGAGCCGACGCGCGGCATCGATGTCGGCGCCAAGCGCGAGATCTACGACCTGATCTTCAGGCTGGCGCGCGACGGCCTCGCCATCGCCGTCATCAGCTCCGAACTGCCGGAGCTGCTGCACCTCTCCGACCGCATCCTGGTGATGGCCGATGGCCGCCAGACAGGCATTCTTTCCCGCGACGCGGCCAGTGAGGAGGCCATCATGCGCCTCGCCGCCCCGCGTCGGACCATATCGAGACCAGCCGCATGACTGCCCTGAAACTCCTGTCCCGAACCAAGCTCTATTGGGGCCTGATCGCCATCTTCCTGATCGGCGTGCTCGGCTCGCCGATGAGCTCGAAGGGCAACAACATCTTCCTCTCCTACGGCAATCTGCTCGATGTGCTGCGCCAGGTGTCGACCACCGGCCTGATCGCCACCGGCATGACGGCTGTCATCATCACCGGCGGCATCGATCTCTCCGTCGGCTCGCTGATGGCTATCTGCTCGGTGGTCTGCGCCATGCTGCTGACGGTTCCAGGCGTGACGCCGGGCGTCGTGCTGGGCGTGCCGACCGTCGCGCTGGTGGCGCTTTGCCTCGGTTTCGTCGTCACCCGTTTCATTTTCCAGAACCTGGCAAAATCCCGCGCCGGCGCCGATCTCCTCCGCGAGATCAGGCTGGACGGGATTCGTGGGGTGGTCACGCCCGCCGTCGTCGGCGTGGTCCTGTGCTGCCTGTCGCTTTGGTACCTGCTGCCGCAGATCGATCCGAAATTCGGCGTGTTCGGCGTGCTGCTGGTGGCGCCATGCGTCGGCCTGCTGTGCGGCGCGCTCAACGGCTTCATCATCGTTGCCGGGCGCCTGCAGCCCTTCATCGTCACCTTGGCGATGATGGTGACGGCGCTCGGCATCGCCCGGCTGACCGCCGGCCAGAACAATGCGGTGCTGCCGGTCTATACCGGCTCCAACGCGACCGCCGATTTCGAGATCCTGCGCTCGCTGGTGTTCGGCATCATCCCGATGCCGGGCCTGTTCTTCCTCGGCGCCATCCTGATCTATGGCGCGGTGCTGCGCTTCACGCCGTTCGGCCGCTATGTCTACGCCATCGGCGGCAACGAGGAGGCGGCGCGCCTCTCCGGCATCGCCGCCGGCCGCGTCAAGATCGCTACCTATGCTGTCTCCGGGCTGCTCGCCGGCATCGCCGCCGTGCTCTATGTCGCGCAGTACCGGCAAGGCAAGCCGGATGCCGGCGCCGGGCTGGAGCTCGATGCCATCGCCGCCGTGGTCATCGGCGGCACCAGCCTGATGGGCGGCCGCGGCAGTCTCACCGGCACGTTCTGCGGCGTGCTGATCTTCGGCCTGCTCTCCAACATCCTGCAGCTCCACAACATCAATTCGAACCTTCAGCTGGTGCTGAAGGGGATGATCATCATCGGCACCGTGCTCGTGCAGGAGCGCAATGCCGGTGATCTCCTGGCCTATCTGCGCCTGCCCGGCGGGCAATCGGCGCACAAGGAAACGGCCGCGGCAAAGCGGCCGTCGCAAGAGACACCGTCTCTCAATCTCGGAGGAAACAAAAAATGAAACGACGTGACATGCTGAAGCTTGCCGCCCTGACCGCGGCGCTGCTGACCACCACCGCGCTTCTGACCACCGGCAATGCCTTCGCCCAGGACAAGAAGTGGAAGATCGGCTTCTCGCAGGTGACGACCATCGAGCCCTGGCGCGCGCAGTTCAACAAGGACATCCTGGCCGAAGCCGCCAAGCATCCCGAGGTCGAACTGATCATCACCGACGGCGAGGACAAGACCGAAAAGCAGGTCGCCGATGTCGAGAACCTGATCCGCCAGGAGGTCGATGCGCTGTTGGTGTCACCGAAGGAATCTGCCGGCTTGACCGGCGTCGTGCAGCAGGCGATCGACGCCAAGATCCCGGTCTTCGTGCTCGACCGCAATGTCGACACCAAGGACTACACGCAGTTCGTCGGCGGCGACAACGCGCTGATCGGTCGCGCGGCCGGCGAATATGCCGTCGAACTGCTTGGCGGCAAGGGCAAGGCTGCAGGCAACGTCGTCGAGATCTGGGGCGGCATGGGCACCCAGCCGGCGCATGACCGCCATGACGGTTTCCATGAATTCACCGACAAGGAACCGGGCATCAAATATCTGCTCGACCAGCAATCGGGCGACTGGAAGCAGGACCAGGCCTACAATCTGATGGCCAACGCGCTGAAGAGCAACGAGAAGATCGATCTCGTTTACGGCCACAACGACCCGATGGCCTATGGCGCCTATCTCGCCGCCAAGGATGTCGGCCGCGAGAAGGACATCAAGTTCATCGGCATCGACGGCCTGCCCAATGAAGGCGTGCAGATGGTGAACAAGGGCGAGCTGACGGCGACCTTCACCTATGTCACTCCCGGCGCCGAAGGCCTGCGCCAGGCGATCAAGTTCCTCAACGGCGAGAAGGTCGAAAAGACCATCACTCTGCCGACCGAGAAGATCACCAAGGAAAACGCTGCCCAGGTGCTGAAGGACAACGGCCTCTGAATGCTATTGCCGGAGAAGGTAGCTCCGGTGTTTAGAATTCGGCCATAGCTCTCCCGCTCTTTGGTGGGCTATGGCCGGAACCTCTTCAGCCGTCGAACTCGATAACGGAAGCTTCATCACCTTGAATTAACCATCAACGTGAAGGAGAATCTTCCTATGGCTGAGACTTCGATCGAATGGACCGACGCGACGTGGAACCCGGTGGCCGGCTGCACGATCCTGACCGCCGGTTGTACGAACTGCTACGCGATGCGCATGGCGGCACGACTAGATGCCATGGGCATGAACAAGTACCAGGGCTTAACACGGAAGACGGGTGGCCGGGCGAAGTGGACCGGCAAAGTCATCACCGATCCGAAATCGCTGTCGATCCCCGCAACTTGGTCAAAACCACGCCGCGTCTTCGTGAACTCGATGTCCGATCTCTTTCATGTCGATGTGCCAGCCGATTTCATTCGGCAGGTATGGGCTGTGATGGAAGAGACGCCACGGCATACTTATCAGATTCTAACGAAGCGCCCGGAAGTCATGGCCAAGGTTCTGACGCGTGGCGACTTTCCCGTTCTGCCGAATGTCTGGCTCGGGACCAGCGTTGAAGACCATCGAGTGCTGGGCAGACTCGATGACCTTCGCCGAGTGCCAGCAGCAATCCGGTTCGTTTCTCTAGAGCCGTTGATTGGATCTGTGGCCGGTGCCAATCTCACCGGTATTCAATGGGCAATCGTTGGCGGTGAAAGCGGGCCAGGGGCACGGGATATGAATCCTCACTGGGTCGACGAGATCGAAACGATGTGCCGACGCGCGGGCACGGCATTCTTCTTCAAGCAGTGGGGAGGCAATAATAAGAAAGCCGCCGGTCGTATGCTCAATGGTCGTATCTACGATGAGATGCCGTCAGCTACCGCCTAGAAAAGGTTGCCCTGTCTTTGGTTGTTGGCAGCGACCTTCCAAAACGCCAGAGCGAGTTCATGCTTGGCGGCTAGCAGAAGCCAATATAGCGGCTGGTTGCCGGGTCCGGTTACTAGCTTGGGTTCGGGGGAGGGCCATACGCCGAGTCGTCCAACAAGTTCCGACCAATAACGCAAAATTGCCTGGCGTGTTGCCTTGGCGTTTCCCGCTTTGATGGCGTCACGCCAGCCAGGAATGAAGGCATCGAACACCGTCGAGTCGCCCGACGAGTATTTGTCGAGGTTCCGCTGCAGGTCCATTTGGCTGACATGTACAAGCATGTCGACGTACCGAAGGTCTGACAGCGTGCTGATCATCTCGAAGTTGAGCGTCTCCAGGTTGTAAGGATCCAGGTATGCGAAATTCAAGCTATGAGGGTTCACAACGCCGACGACCGTCTTGATGGTGGCAACAGCATTACCCGTGAAAGCCACGACCGGAGCGTTCAGCGCTTGTAGCCGTTTCTTGCAAGCCTCAACCCGCCCGGGTTCGATATCTCCGATATATACCGCAGAGAATGGCGTTCTGCTGTCCGCACTCTTCTTCCAGGCAGCAACCACACCGCCATCAATGAACTCATTGGTGCCGCGAATCCTGCATCTGCCCGGTCCACAGAACGGATCAATCAGAGTTGCTCCAGCCTTTCCGTGATCGAGCCATTTTGATCGGACGCCACGGCTGATGTCGACATAACGACATAGATACTCGTGCTTAGTTTTGGCCCAGGCGCCGACCTCCTCTACGGGCGATCCGTCGTCGCCTTGAACAAGCTGCCCCACAAACGCCCCCGTTTTGATCGATCCAATCATCTTTGGTGTCAATCGACAAGCGACGAGCTAACCGCATTCGCCTGAGGCGAACTCTTCTCCGACAGCTATATTACATAAGGCCTTGCTAGTCGGCCCATTCTCGCGGCAGCGCCGCTCTAAGCCAGCTTCACCAGCAGCTTCATGAAGGTGGCGATCTCCTTGGCGGAGAGCGGCGCCAGCGTCTCCTGGGTGATCTCGCGCGCCAGCGGGATCAGGCGCTCGATCGCATCGCGGCCTGCCGCGGTCAGATTGACCAGAAGCCGTCTTTTGTCGACCTCGTGCCTGGAAAGCTCGACAAGGCCGCGCGCCTTCAGCCGGTCGATGACGCCCTTCACCGTCGCCGCATCCATCGCGATCAGCGTGCCGAGCTGGTTCTGCGAGGTCTCGCCGACGTCACGCAGCTTGGCCAACGCCGCGAATTGCGGCGGCGTCAGGTCGCCGATATGCGCGGCAAAGATCGCGACATGGCGCTGATGCGCCTTGCGCAGGATGAAGCCGACCTGCTCCTGCAGGAGGTAATCCTGGTCGTCCGGCGCCTCGACCTCGACCAGCTTGAGCAGATTGTCCTCGCCGCTCACCGCAAGCCATCCCAGGCTTTGATGTCATCGGCCGCGAGACCACCCATGCGATCGTGGATGCGCGGGCCGCAGGTCATGGCGAGGCAGAACAGGATCTCGTCGGGGCGCGGACCATCGGACATGCCGACTTCCATGGCGTCGAAATGGCTGCGCACATAGGCGGCGTTGATGTGGCCGAGCGGCACGTCGAGCTTCGAACCGAAAGCGCCGACCTTCTTGGCCGAGGGCACGATCGCCTTGGCGTCGCCGAGCCGCTCGCGCATGGCGTAGCCGCCGGGCACATGCCAGAGCGCGCCGTGCTCGAGTTCGCCTGCTGTGCCGACAATGGCGCCCTTGCCATAGCCGTCGATCTGTTTCACATCGCCGCCGAGGGCCGTGATCAGCCGGTCGGCGAGCAGCAGGCCGAGCGGCTTTAGATCATCCATGGCGCTCTGCAGCTCCTCGACATAGCGCCCGGCGAACGGATTCTTCACCACGGCAAGAGCGGCGGCGCGGCGGCGCGGCACCCTGGCCACCGGCCCGCCCTCGTGAAAAATCTCTTCGGTCAGCACCGCGATCTTGCGGATCGGAAACTCAGGCATGGGCAACCTCCTCCCTCGAACTTTTGTTGGGCGCGGCAAGCGCAACCGAGCCACTGATGCGGGCCTCACCGCCAAGAAACAACGCCGATCCGGCAATGAGGCCGCGCCGGCGAAAATCTTCGGCGACGGCAAGGCCATTGTCCAGCGCCTGCGCCACTTCGCCAGGTGCAAGCGTGCCGACGTCTTGGGTCACCAGCCGCGAGCCAAGATCGCTGTCGGGCGACAGTTCATGTGCGGAAATGCGTCTGATGGCGGGATTGCTGGGCAGGTCCACTGCGTTGGCAATGAGGGTCGCCGCCGCATCGGCCTCGGCGCCAGTCCGCGCGAGCACGGTGACGGCGTCGGCAATGCCAAGCGAGAAGGAGCGGCCGCGCCAGCCGCTGGTGGCAACGCCACGAACGCCATCTTCCGCGCGGATCGTGATCCGGTCGGCCATGCCGTTGCCGGTGCCGGCGACCGCCAATCCCATCGACTGTCCCCTGCCGATATGGATTGCGCAGTCGCCGCCATTGTTGACATAGGCGCGATCGAGCTTGCGACCCTCAAGCAATGCAGCGAGCATTTCGTCGGCTACCGATCCCGCGACGGCGGCCATCGGTGTTATGAAGCATTCCGCCAGGGGCATGACGGCTGCCTCCATGCGGCGCGCCGTCGGGCCGGCGAAGGTGCGCGGCGCCAGGAAAAACGCCGGCAGCCGCAATTCGGGGAGTTCCTCGACCAGTTCCATCAGGATCGTCTGGAACCGCGCTACGGCTTGTTCATAGGCTCGGCGGCATTCATCCGCCTCACCAAAAACCTCGACGATCAGGTCGATCGGCCCGTGGTTGAGATGCAGCCGCTTGCCGTCCTGCAGCCAATGGGCTTGCGGACCTTGCATCACCCGGCCCCGTTCGGGCCAGCACGACGTAGCTGCGCGAGTGGCGGCCATGGATTGTTGGCTTCGGCGCCTGTGCCGCGGCGCGGATTCAGGTACTCACCGCCTTTTGCGACAATGTCCTCGACGCTGCGTATCTCGGCCTCGTAGCCGCCGAGCCTGACATAGTCGTCGCGGCGCAGCGTGAACTCGATCGGGGCCACCAGCGCCGGTGTCGGCACATAGCCGAAGGCGCCTTCCGGCACTCGTGTGACATCGACCATCAGCGTGATGCCGCCGCCCGGCCAGACATAGACCGGCGCGCCGCCGACCGTCACATAGGTGGTCAGGCCTTGCACCGAACGGGTCAGATTGACCGGGTTTTCGGTGACGCCGGCACGCAGCGAACCGCCGGCGCCGCCGATGAACAGCACGGTGCACAAAGCCGGTTCGCAATTGTCCTCGATCAACTCGACGGACTTTTGCAGCCTTTCGGGAAAACGCTTTTGCACCGGCTTCAGATCGTCATCGAGTTCGTAATAGGCGAACTGCTCGCCGGTGGTCGACACCATCAGCAGCGACAGGCCCGGCCGCGCGCCCTTCTTGACGTTCCACTCGCCGAGGATCGACAGTGGGTCGGAAATGCTGGTGCCGCCCCAGCCTAGGCCGGGTTCGGAGACCTTGAAATAGCGGCCCGGCGTCGAACGACGGCCGATTATTTTTATACCCGTTTCCTGCCAGTCCAGCACCTTGCCAGCCTGGTGCTCGGAAACGACGCCGGTGATGTGGTCGTCGACCACCACCACCTCGTCGACCAGACCGCGCCATTGCGTGGCGAACATGCCGATGGTGGCCGAGCCGCAGCCGACGCGCATGCGGTGTTCCTGCTTGCCGTCGATGACAGGCGCCTTGCCGGCTTCGACTGTTATGGTGGCGCCGCCGTCGATGGCCAATTCCACCGGCTTGCGGTTGCACAGATTGAGCAGAGCGTCGCAGGTGGCGCGGCCCTCGGCCTTGGAGCCGCCGGTCAGGTGATGCACACCGCCCAGCGACAGCATCTGCGAGCCATATTCTCCCGTCGTGACATGGCCGATCGCTTCGCCTTGCGATCGCACGACAGCCATTTCGGGTCCGATATGACGGTCGGTGTCGATCTTCACCTTGACGCCGCAATACGAAAAAATGCCTTCGGTGACCACGGTGACGAGATCGACGCCTTCGACTTCCTGGCTGACGATGAACGGCGCCGGCTTGTAGTCGGGATAGGTGGTGCCGGCGCCTATTGCCGTGACGAAGCGGCGGCCGGTGTTAACCAGTTCGCCGTCCCATGCCTCGCCTTCGGCAATGAACGGCACGATTGCCGCGCCGGTCTCGGCCGCATGATCGAGGATCGTCAGCGGGTCCATCCGCACGATCCTGCCGCCGACATTGCCGTAGCGGTCGCAGGCGCCGGTGCGCCCATCCGATATGTAGCACATCACCGGACAGGCATCGCAGCGGATCTTCTCCGCCACCTGCTTCTCGCCGGGATCATGGGTTTCGAAGCGCTCGGCAAGCTCGCTCATCGGCGTGCCTCCTTTTCGCGGATACCATCTTTTTCGCGGATGCCAGCGCGGATACGCGTCGGCGTCGCCGGTATCTTGGTGACCAGCACGCCGGTGGCGTGGCGGATGGCATTGAGGATTGCCGGCGCCGTCGGGATCAGCACATGCTCGCCCAGCCCCTTGGCGCCGAAGGGTCCTTCCGGATCCGGAACTTCTATCAGGATGGTCTCGATCGGCGGCACGTCGCCAATGGTCGGGATCAGGTAATCGTGCAGATTCTCGGTGCGGCCGGGGATATACTCTTCCATCAGCGCCATGCCGATGCCTTGCGCGATGCCGCCTTCGATCTGGCCCTCGGCCAGCAGCGGGTTGATCGCCTTGCCGACATCGTGCGCGGCGGTGATTTTCAGCAGCTTCACCGTGCCGAGCTTGAGGTCGACCTCCAGTTCGGCGATCTGCGCGCCATAGCCGTAAACGGCGTATGGGTTGCCCTGGCCCTTGGCGTCGAGGGGCAGCGTCGGCGGATCGTAGGTCTCCTCGGCGCGGAAGACGAAGCCTTCGGCGTCCACGTCGAGCGAGGCGAGGTCCATGCGGCGGACAGCTTCGCCTTCGCGGATGACGATCGCCGGGCCGTCGAGTTGCAGGGCTGCGTTTTCGGAAACATTGGCAAAGCGCAGGATCTTTTCACGCAAGGCGCGGCCGGCCTTTTCGGCCGCCTTGCCGGTGACGAAGGTCTGGCGCGAGGCCGAGGTCTTGCCGGCATCGGGGCTGATCGCCGTATCGGCGCTTTTCAGCCGGAATCTCTCAAGCGGCAGGCCGAGCGCGTCGGCGCAGATCTGGGTGATAACGGTGTTCGAACCCTGGCCGATATCGACGGCGCCCTGATGCAAGATGACCGTGCCGTCAGCCGCGATGCCGACCCGGATTGTCGACGGGTTGGGCAGCGAGGTGTTGCCGCAGCCATACCAGCAGGACGCGACGCCAGCGCCGCGCTTTCTATCCCTGTTGGCACGGTTGAATGCATCCGCATCAGCCGTCGCGCGCACCCAATGCGGCTGTAGCGATTCCAGGCATTCGGCAATGCCGACGCCGGACTCCAGAAGCTGCCCGGTAACCGTTTCGGAGCCGTTTCGAAGGCAGTTCCTCAAGCGAAAGTCGAGCCGGTCGATGCCGAGCTTGCCGGCCAGCTCGTCATAGAGCGTCTCCTGCATGATCGTCGCTTGCGGCACGCCGAAGCCTCGGAAGGCGCCGGAGATCGGTCCATGGGTATGGATGGCGCGGCCTTCGGCCCGGTAATTCGGCGTCGCATAGGGTCCGGAGGCGTGCACCGGCACGCGGTTGGCCACCGTCGGCCCCCAGCTTGCATACGCGCCGGTGTTGAAGTCACCTTCGAAGATCATGCCGGTGACAAGGCCGTCGGCATCGGCGCCGATGGTCGCTTTCATCTCGGCCGGATGGCGCTTGGTGGTCGAGATCATCGATTCGGTGCGGGTGTAGGCAAGTGCCGCCGGCCGCCCCGTCTTCATCGCCACCAGGCCGATCAGCGGCTGCAACGAAACGTCGAGTTTGGAACCGAAACCGCCGCCGGTCGCGGTCGGCACGATGCGCACCTTGTCGACGGCAAGGCCGAGCACCTTCGCCGTCTCGTCGCGGTCCATATAGGGCGCCTGGGTGCAGGCGACGACGACCAGCGTGTCGCCGTCCAGATAGGCATAGCCGGCTTCCGGTTCGATATAGGCGTGCTCGACATAGGAGGTGTCGATGGCGCCGGACACGGTGAACGCAGCGCCGGCAAGCGCCGTCTCGGGGTCGCCGCGTTCGACCAGGCCGGAGGTGAGCAGGTTCGCCGGCCGACTTTCATGGATCAGCGCCGCACCTTCGGCCTGCGCTTCGGCGGGTTGCAGAAAATGCGGCAGTTCGCTCCAGCGGATAGGAAAATCCGACAAATCGAGATCGAGGATCGCCTCGCGCTCGCCGGCGACCAGCGCCACCGCCTCGCCGCGAAGACGAGTAAAACCTTCGGCCAGCGCCGGCTGGTCGGCGAATGGGCCGATAGCGCCGAAACAGTTCTTTCCCGGAATGTCGGCGGCGGTGAAGACCCCGGCGATGCCAGGATGCTGTTTCGCCCAGCCGTCGAGGTCGCCGAAGGCGAAAGCGGCGTGATAATGCGGCGAGCGGACCACCAGCACGGCCAGCGCATCGGCGGGGAAGGAATCGCCGCCGAATTTCTCAGCCCCGGTGACCTTCGGCACGCCGTCGAGTCGGATCGGCGAGGAGCCGATCGCGTGGCCGGATGGAGGCAAGCGGAAATCCAGGCTTACTGCCTGCACGGAGGCATCCATCACTGCGGCAATGATCTTCCGGTAGCCGGTGCAGCGGCACAGAATTCCGCCGAGCGCGTCCTGTACCTCGACCTCGGTGGGGCTCGCCTTCTTCTCCAGCAACGCCGTCGCCGCAACCAACAGGGCGGGCGTGCAGATCCCGCACTGCGCGGCGCCGTAGGCGAGGAAAGAGGCCTGCAACGCCGACAGCCGGCCGTTGGAAAGCCCTTCGACTGTCGTCACCGATGCGCCGGCAGCGGAAGCCGCCGGCATCAGGCAGGCGCAGACGGGATCGCCGTCGACCAGCACCGTACAGGCGCCGCAATCGCCGGCATCGCAGCCGACCTTGGTGCCGGTCAGCCCCAGTTCGTCGCGCAGCACCAGAGACAGCCGGCGCAGCGGCGGCACATTGACCGAGACGGCGGCGCCGTTGACCTCGAAGACGATATCGGCGCGCGCAGCGCCGAAGCCTGGCTGGGCACTGCTCGGATCGGGCAAGGCTTCACGCGCGTCAGGCTGAATTTGGCTCATGCCGCCACCTCTTCGCCAGTCGTCCGGCCCACAGCCGCGAGCACGGCGCGGGCAACAATCTCGCGCACCGCATCGAGCCGGTATTCGGCGCTGCCGCGCACATCGGCGATCGGCGACAGTTCGCTCATCGGCGCGGACAGGACCGCAAAGGCAAGTCCGCCATCCGCCGGCAGCCCGCACAACGCGGCTTCGACGCCGGCCAGCCGCCTGGCCACCACCGAGCAGGAGCCGGCGGCGACCGCCGCTTGCCGGACAAGGCCGTTTTCGACGACCAGACGTGCCGCCACCATGGCAATGGAAATGACGAGATAACGGCGCGCGCCGAGCTTGACGAAAGCCGACATGCCCGTAGCAGCGGGTCTCGGCACGCGGATGGCCGTGACCATCTCACCGGGCAGCAGAGCCGTTCGGCGGTTGCCGAGAATGAAGTCCTGCAGCGGCAGGTGCCGCGTGGCTGCCACCGAGCGCAGCTCGACCTCGGCGTCGAGGACCAGCAGGGCCGGCACGCCGTCGGCGGCAGGCGAGGCGTTGCAGAGATTGCCCGCCACCGAGGCGACGTTCTGGATCTGCGCCGAGCCGACCTCCCGCGCCGCCTGCTTCAGGGCGTCGAAGGCCGGCTGCAAGGGATGGCGGGCGATATCGGTCCAGGTCGTGCGCGCGCCGATGACGAAATGATCGCTCGTCTCGGCAATGCCGCGCAGCGAACCCAGGCCGTTAATGTCGAGAACATTGTCGCGGAACGGTTTGCTGCCTTGTGCCGGATAGAAATCGGTGCCGCCGGCAAGGATGCGCCAGGCGCCCTCGCCAAGCAAAGCGAGCGCTTCGTCGACCGAGGTGGGTTTCGCGTAACGGATCACGCTTTGCCTTCCAGAAAAGAGGTCTTCCAGAAACCGGTGTTTCGAAAGGCCTGCCGGCATCGACGCCGGGAAAATTCATTCGTATGCAAATGATATCAAGACGGCAGGATTTGTCAAAGCCCGAGTTTGCAGCCGCTTGACCGGCACGCATTTGTTATGTCCCGAGAGGTTGACGCAGCCGGCCATCTGGTCAAGTTTCTGCCTCCGGTCGCGTCAGCGGCATTTTCCACTGGAGCCTGCATACGGAAGAGGAAAGCCCATGGCCGACGAAGCGCTTGTCGTCATCGACCTGCAGAACGACTTTTGTCCCGGCGGCGCGCTGGCGGTTGCCGGCGGCGACGAGATCGTGCCGCTGGTCAACGACCTGATCCGACGAACCGACCATGTCGTGCTGACGCAGGACTGGCATCCCGCCGGTCACTCCAGCTTCGCTTCGAGCCATCCGGGCGCGCATCCCTTCACCATGATCGAGATGCCGTACGGCCAGCAGACGCTGTGGCCGGACCACTGCATCCAGGGCAGCTTGGGCTCCGATTTCCATTCCGGCCTCGCCTGGACCAAGGCCGAACTCGTCATCCGCAAGGGATTCCGGCCTGATATCGACAGCTACTCGGCCTTCTTCGAAAACGATCGCACGACACAGACCGGCCTTGCCGGCTACCTCCGGGAGCGCGGCATCGACACGCTGACCCTGGTCGGGCTGGCGACCGATTTCTGCGTTGCCTTCTCGGCGCTGGACGCCGTTAGCCAGGGCTTTAAAACCATAGTGCGGCTCGATGCCTGCCGCGGCATCGATCTCAACGGCTCGCTCCATGCCATGCTGCAGCGCATGCGCGACGCCGGCGTGACGCTCGAAGACCCTTTGTCGGATTGAACGGATCGTGGGGCAACAGGTAGAGATCCGATGTTTAAAGGCAGGATTGTCGCCTTCGGTGAAGGTCCCCCTCACCCGGATTGCCAGCCGAATTGCGAAGGGCAATTCGGGGCGATCCGACCTCTCCCCTAGGGGAGAGGAGGCTGCCGGCGCCGAAGCTCGTCTCTTCTCCCCAACGGGGAGAAGGTGGCCGCGTAGCGGCCGGATGAGGGGGCCTTTTTCATATCCGATTCCCCTGTTGGCTGCATGCGCTGCGATAATTGCCGCTACGCTGTTTCCGGCACAAGCTTTCGCGGCGGAGGAACACGGCCTGCCCGGCGCTTCGATGTCGCTGTGGTGGGCGCTGCCCTTTGCCGGGCTGTTGTTGTCGATCGCCACCGGTCCGCTGCTGTTTCCTCATGCCTGGGAGCATCACTACGGCAAGATCGCGGCCCTTTGGGGCGCTCTGGTGGTCCTGCCGCTGGCGGTTGCCTTCGGTGTCCCCACAGCGACCGAAGCGGTACTGCATGCGTTGCTCACCGAATACATGTCGTTCATCATCCTGCTGTTTGCGCTGTTCACCATTTCGGGCGGCATTCTCATTGCCGGCAACATTCACGGCACGCCGCTGGTGAATGCAGGCCTGCTGCTGGTCGGCGCGCTGCTGGCATCGGTGATCGGCACGACCGGTGCCTCGATGATCCTGATCCGGCCGATCATCCGCGCCAACGACAACCGTCCGTTCAACGCCCATGTCGTGATCTTCTTCATCTTCCTCGTTTCCAACATCGGTGGCTCGCTGACGCCCTTGGGCGATCCACCGCTGTTCGTCGGCTTCCTCAGAGGCGTCGATTTCTTCTGGACGACCGCCAACCTCTGGCGCGAGACGCTGTTCGTCGGCGGTGCCGTGCTGACCGTCTTCCTGGGCATCGACATCATCCTGCACCGGCGCGAGGCTGGCGCGCCGAAGATCAAGGATCCGACACCGGATACCAAGGTGCGTCTGCGCGGCCTGGCCAACCTTCCGCTGCTGGCGGGCGTGATCGGCGCCATCCTGCTGTCGGCAACCTGGAAGCCGGGCGTCAGCTTCTCCGTGTGCGGGGTCAGCCTGGAACTGCAGAACCTGGTGCGCGACGCTCTCATCCTGGCGCTTGCCCTCTTTTCACTTGCCATTTCGCGCAAGGAATACCGCGAAGCCAACGGCTTCAACTGGGGTCCGATATCGGAGGTGGCGAAATTGTTTGCCGGCATCTTCATCTGCATCGTGCCGGTCGTCGCTATCCTGAGGGCCGGCCATGAGGGCGCGCTGGCGCCGCTGGTCGCCCTCGTCACTTCGCCTTCGGGCGGGCCCAATGACCTCGCCTATTTCTGGCTGACTGGGGCGCTGTCATCCTTCCTCGACAATGCGCCGACCTATCTGGTGTTCTTCGAGCTTGCCGGCGGCGACCCCCGGCACCTGATGACGGAATTCGCCTCGACTTTGGCGGCGATCTCCGCAGGCGCGGTGTTCATGGGTGCCAACACCTATATCGGCAATGCGCCGAACTTCATGGTCTACGCCATCGCCAGGCATCGCGGCGTCAAGATGCCGGGCTTTTTCGGCTATATGGCATGGTCGGGCCTGGTGCTGATCCCGACATTTTTGGTAACGGGTTTTCTGTTCTTCGGCTGATCAGCCCACGCCGACATAACGGCGCACCGCCGACGGGTCGGCACGCAATTCCTCGACATCGACCGTCTCGCGATTGCGGCCGTTCTCGATGAAGGCAACGCGGTCGGCGACCGAAAGCACCGCATCGACGCGCTGTTCGACCAGGATCGTCGAGACCCCCATGTCGCGCAGCTTCGACACCGTCTCGCGGATCTTGGCGATCATCGACGGCATCAGGCCCTCCGTCGGCTCGTCGAGCAGCAGCACTTGCGGTTCGAGGCAGAGTGCGCGTGCCATCGCCAGCATCTGCTGTTCGCCGCCGGACAGTGTGCCTGAACGTTGCCGCAGCCGCTGGCGCAGCAGCGGAAAGAGGTCGAGCACATTTTCACGCGTCGCCTTGCCCTTGCCGCGCGCCATCAGGCCGATCTCGATGTTTTCCGCCACCGTCATCTCGGCGAACAGCCGCCTTCCCTGCGGCACATAGGCGACGCCGGCCTTGGGCACTTCATGTGCCGGTAGCCGAGTCAATTCCTGACCGTCGAGCCTGATCGAGCCGGCGCTCGAGGGAACCAGCCCCATGATGGCTTTGAGCGTCGTCGTCTTGCCGGCGCCGTTGCGGCCGAACAGGCACAGCACCTCGCCCTTGTTCAGCACCAGGTCGAGGCCATAGAGCACCTGGACCTCGCCATAGAAGCAGTCGAGCCCCGAGATGGTGAGTGCTTGAGACGTCGCCTCGGCCTTGTTTGTCTCGGTCATGGGGCGGTCCCCAGATAGGCTTCCTGCACCGCCACGTTCCCGCGGATTGCTTCGGGCGTGCCTTCGGCGAGGATCTTGCCGGCGTTGAAGACGGTGATGCGGTCGGCCAGTTGCATGACCGCGGGCATGTTGTGCTCGATCAGAAGCACGGTGGCATTTTTGGCGATCTCGCGCACCAACGTGATGAAATTGTCGATCTCAGAGTCGGCCAGGCCTTGCGTCGGTTCGTCGAGGATCAGCAGGCGCGGCTTCAGCGCCAGGCCCATCGCCACTTCCAGCAGGCGCTGATGGCCGTAGGACAATTGGCCGGCCGGCATGTGGGCACGATCGGCCAGGCCGGTGCGTTCGAGCGCGGTCATGACAGCGGCCTGTATCGCGCTCTTGGAATGGCCATGCCGCAGCGTCAGCTGCACGGGCAACGCGACGTTGGCGTAAACGGACAGGTTGGCATAGACGCTGGTGAGCTGGAAGGTGTAGGCGATACCCCTGCGGACCCTGACATAGGCAGGCAGATTGGTGATGTCGGCGCCGTCGAAGACGATCATGCCGGCAGACGGCTGGATGCGGCCGCTGACCAGGCTGACGAAGGTGGTTTTCCCCGCCCCGTTGGGGCCGATCACGGCGCGGATTTCGCCGGGCATCAGCGCGAAATCGACATTGTCGACGGCGCGCAGGCCGCCGAAGTTGCGCGACAGGCCCTTGGTGGTCAAAAGCGGCATCATGGCAGCCACCCGAGCCAGCGCTGGCGGATGCTGCCCAGAATTCCTTTGGGGAAGAACAGCACCAAAAGGATGAGCGCAATGCCGACGATCAGCAAATAGGCGGAGGTGTAGCCGCTGGTGATATCAATGACATAGTACATGAACAACGTGCCGATCAGCGGCCCGAGCGTTGTTGCAGCACCGCCCAGCAGCACCCACAGCAGCGGCAGGATCGAATACTGCACCGAGGCGAAGCTCGATCCGACATAGCCGAACAGCAGTGCATAGGCGGCACCCGACGCCGCGCAGATGGTGCCGGAGATGACGACGGCGGCGAGCTTGTTGGAGAAAGTGTCGTATCCCAGCATCTTCGTCCGCTCCTCGTTCTCGCGGATGGCGACCAGCACGCGGCCATAGCGGGAGCGGACCATGGCCAACTTGACGAGAAGCACGATCGAAAACAGCCCGAGCGCTGTCAAGTAGCGCACCGTTGGATTGGTGAGCTCGAGCGATGTCGTGCCGAAGCTAAGCACCCGCGCCGGCTGCGGGACGACCATGCCCTGGTCACCGCCAGTCCACGTCGCGAAATAAAGAATGAGGAGATAAAAAACCTGGGCGAACATCATGGTGACGATCATGAAGGCGACACCCGTGGTGCGCAGCGCCAGCAGGCCGATCACCAGCGCCAGGAGCGCACCGCAGGCAATCCCAGCGGCAAATGCCGCTGGTACGCCCCAGCCAAGCTGGATGACGGCAAGGCCGGCGCCATAGAGACCGGCGGCAAAGAACATGGCATGGCCAAGGCTGAGCAGGCCGACATAGCCGAACAGCATGTTGTAGCCCATGGCGAACACCGCCAGCACCATGATGCGGGCGAGCAGGCCGTGATAATACTCCGGCAAAAGGAAGCTCAGCACGAAGAGCAGCGCGATGACGCCGAGATGCAGGGCATAGGCTTTTGCCGGCGAAGCTTCGCTCATCGCGATGCCGTCCCGAACAGGCCTTGCGGGCGGAACACCAGCACCATCGCGACCAGCAGCGTGGCGATGATCTTGGCCAAAGTCGGGGAGAAGAACATCGAGATGATGCCGTCGGAGAGGCCGATCAGCACGGCGGCGACGACCGTGCCGCGCAGCGAGCCGAGGCCGCCGATGATGACGACGATGAAGGAGAGCAGCAGCGGATCCTGTCCCATCAGATAATGCGCCTGGCTGATCGGCACGATCAGCACCGCGGCAATGGCCGCCAGCATGGCGCCGAGCGCGAAGACGCAGCCATAGACACGGCCGACAGGGATGCCGAAGGCTTGCGCCGTCTCGCTGTCATACTGCGTGGCGCGCATGACGAGGCCGATCTTGGTGCGCGTCAGCACCAGCCATGTCGCGGTGAGCAGCAGCGCGGAAGCGGCGATAACAGACAGTTTGTAGCCGGAGTAACCGAACCAAGGCAAAAGGATGCGGTAGCTGAACGGCGGCTCCACCGGCCGCGCCTCCGGGCCGTAAAAAGTCAGCGCCAATTGCTGGATGATGTAGAGCATGCCGATGGTGGCGACGATGGTGGCTTCCGGATTGTAATTGAGCCGGCGCAGCACCAGCCGTTCGGCGACCAGCGCAATGGCGCCGACGATCAGCGGCGCAATCACCAGCGCCGCCAGGAAGCCGAGCACAGGGTGACCGCCGATGGCCGTGGTGATCGCCCAGGCGAGCACCGCGCCCAGCATGAAGAACTCGCCATGCGCGACATTGACCACCCGCATGACGCCGAACACCAGGGACAGCCCGAGCGCGGTCAGCGCCAGCACCGCGGATGTGACGAGGCCTTCGAGGGCGGCGAGGAGAAGGTGGGGACCGAAGTGCATCGGCTACGCACCGGCGGATGCGCGAGGCACCCCCCTCTGTCCTGCCGGACATCTCCCCCGCAAGGGGGGAGATTGGATGTCCTCACTGGTTTCGCCAACCATCAACGCTCGCAGATGGGCGCCGCCGCACGAACTGCCGATCTCCCCCCATGCGGGGGAGATGTCCGGCAGGACAGAGGGGGGTGCCTTGGCGCTCACGCTGCTGAAGCTAAGCCTCACAGCGCCTGCGTCGTATAATCCCCCTCGGCCTCGTAAAGCCCGTCCTCGATCTTGGTCTTGTGCACGACCTTGAGCTTGCCGCCCTCGACCTTGGAGATGTTCTGGATGCCAAAGCACTGGTGGATCTTGCCGTTGAAGGTTTTCGGCCCCTGCGGATGCTCGGCACCTTCGGCGAATTCGGTCAGGGCTTCGGTCGCCTCGACCAGCTTGGCGCGGTCTTCCGGTCCCTTGTAGCCGGCATCTTCCATCGCCTTCTTGACGACGTAGAGCGTCTCCCAGCAGCCGAACATGTGCGCGGCAGTGGAGACGTCCTTGGGGTCGCCGACGGCCGCACCATCGTCGTCGATGCCGACAGCAGCGCGATAGGCCTTCTGCGCTTCGGAATCATCGGCCTGGGCATAGCGCGGCGAGCCTTCCCAGAAATGGCTGCCGTCGAGGAATTCGAGGCCGGGGCTGTTGATGTCGGTGGCCTCGAGCGAATCGATGAAGCCGAACAGTTGCGGCCGGTTGGAGCCGTAGAACTCGCCGAGCTCCTTGACGAAGGTGAGCACGGCCGGGCCGACCATGACGTGGTAGATCACCTCGGTCTCGGCCGGGATCTGCGGGAAGTATTTGGTGAAGGACGATTCCGTCGGCGGGATGGCTATCTGCGCGATGACCTCGGCGCCTTGCGCCTTCAGTGCCGGCGGCAGGTAGTCGCGATGGTCGTAGCCGAAGGCGAAATCGGGGAAGATCTGCGTCACCTTCTTGCCGGCATTGGCCGCGATCCACGGCGCCATCGACTGGATCTGGCTCTTCACGTCGGTGATGCCGGGCTGGAAGACATAGCGGTTCAGCTTTGTCGAGGCGACGTGATGGCCTTCGCTGACGACGAAATAGGGCATCTTGTTTTCGCCGGCGGCGGGCGCCGAGCCGATGACGACATGCGAGAACAGCGTGCCGAAGACGATGTCGGTCTTGTGCTGAGTGGCGAACTTGCCGACCACCTCGGCGCCACGGCCGGGATCGGTGCCGTCGTCCTCGATGATCACCTCGACCTGGCGGCCGTTGATGCCGCCGGCGGCATTGATCGCCTTGACCGCGGCAGCCGTGGTCTTCTCGTACCAGCGGCCGTAGGCAGCGCCGATGCCGGTGCGGTGCGACTGGAAGCCGATCTTGATCGGCGCCGAGCTCTGCGCCTGGGAATAGCGGACGAAGCCGGGGGCCAGGCCGAGGCCGGCGCCCGCGGCCAGACCCTTCAGCGCCGTGCGGCGGGTGAGCGTGGATCTGGAGAGATCGAAAAACCCATTCTTGTCAGTCACGGCAGTTCCCCTGTTCTTGAGTTTTGACTGGCTGTAACGAGGCAAAAAATCGCATGTATACAAACTAAATCACCAAAGCCCCGACGTGGCAAGCGGGCTTTCCCCGAAGGTATGTTGGTCGCCTTTTCTCACCCTGTGGTCGGCGTGGCAAGCAACCAGAGGCCGAAGACGGTGTAGGCGATCATCAGCAAGGTGAGCGGGAGCTGGCTGAGTGCCGCGCGGGAGGGCTGTGGGTGCAGGCGCCAGGCGAAGCCGTGAGCGACGAGGACGGCGAGCACATGGCCCAGGATGATGGCGCCGGCCTGGATATTCCACAGCCACCACGCAGAGTCCGCCCCCGCAACGATGCCGGTCTCGATCTGCATGTCGGCGGTGTCGAACAGGTTCCAGCCCATCGCGAACGGATCGGAAAGTGCCGCGAGCGCATATTGGCCGTCGACGAGCAGCGCCGTCAGATAATGCGCAACGTGATAGGCGAGCGCGATCGGCACGATCGACCACACCAGCAGGCCTGCGGCCTGGCCGAGAGTGTGATCGCTGCCGGCAAGACGCTGGCCGAGCCGGACGGCAAGCAGGAACACCGCGGCCAGCAGCGCGAATGTCAGGATCAGCCCGAAAGTGCCGCTGCCGATCAGCGCGGTGCGGCCGGGAAATTCGAGTGGGTTGATACCGAACAGGCCGAGCCAGAAGAAGGTCTTCGACAGGCCGTCGAAGGATACCGACGACAGGGCTAGTAGCAGGAAAGCTATGCCGCTGGCCGGCAAGGGCTCCGCGGCCAGCAGCTTGGCGCCGGGCCAGCACAGGCCAAGCCGGCCATCTTGGCTGCGTTCGACCATGGCAAAGCGCGCCACCATCGAGAAGAAGACCGTCAGGAATTCACCGCTGCGGCTCCAGCCGCGATAGCCGAACGCCAGCATGGCGAGGAAAGAGAACAGCCAATATAGGCCGGCGGCAAAAGCCAGCCGTGCCGGATCGTCGGGCGCCGGATCGATGAGTTCGAACCAGGCGAAGGCGAAGAACAGGATGGCAGCCGGCCAGCAGCCGACCCATCGGGGCAGGCGCCATGCTCCGTGATCCCCGGTCCCGAACAGGCGCGAGGTGAGACGCCATGGTCCATACCAGGGGTTCAGCCATGACCAGAGATCGCCGAAGAGGCCTTGCAACAGCGTGAGGCCAGCCCAGAGCAAGGTCCAGATCACCAGGGGCAGCGGGTTGGAAAGCGGGTCGCGGCTGCCGAAAAGGCCGGCGGCGATGAGAATTGCAAAGCCGGCGAAGGATAGCAGGCTGATGGCGGCGCGGGTGGCGTCTCTGAGGGCAAACAACGGCAGGCGCCGGCGCCAGAAACGGTCGAGCAAATCCGCAGGCAGCAGCGCCAGCACGAGGAAGCTGATGGCCACGCCGAAGGCGCCGCCGACCAGATAGTAGCCGGTCGGCAGGAGCAGGACGTGGCCACGGTCGGAGGCGTGCGCGGAGGCGGGGGTGGGGAGGGATACGAATAAGCAGATGAAGCTTGTGATCAAGAGGCGATAACCTTCGCCGCCACGATCCTTCACACCCCCCTCTGCCCTGCCGGCCATCTCCCCCGCAAAGGGGGAGATCGGATGTCGCTCAGGCTTTCGCCAATCTTCAACTTCGGAGAAAAAGGCGGACTGGTCGAAGCGGCCAATCTCCCCCCTTGCGGGGGAGATGTCCGGCAGGACAGAGGGGGGTGTGCGGGAACTCAAGCTATCCGAGATTCCATCTTTGCAGGCGATGCCAGGAGCCCCATCACCCCTCACACCTTGACCAATTGCTCCACGCGGTCCTTCTCGCCAAAGATCCTGAGATACCGCTCGATCTCTTTCACATCGCCGGTCGCCTTGGCCGGATTGTCGGAAAGCTTGACCGCTGGCCTGCCATTGGCCTCGGTGACCTTGCAAACCAGCGATATGGCGTCGAGGCTGTTGGTTTCCGTCGGCGCGCAGCCTTCGAAATCATTGGTCAGATTGGTGCC
The DNA here is from genome assembly GCF_040321125.1 of Mesorhizobium sp. M0518. Classification (NCBI taxonomy): domain Bacteria; kingdom Pseudomonadati; phylum Pseudomonadota; class Alphaproteobacteria; order Hyphomicrobiales; family Phyllobacteriaceae; genus Mesorhizobium; species Mesorhizobium sp. M0518. Next base: position 86,782 of record NZ_JAMYQY010000008.1, on the reverse strand, counting down.
CCAGCCGAAGGACATACGCACCTTGCCCTTGAAGTGGCGATAGGTCTCCTCGATCGTCTCGACCTCGAGCCCGTCCGAGAAGATCAACAGCTTCTGCTTGGGATCCTTGCCCTTGTCGCGCCACCAGGACAGGATTTTTTCGCCGCCTTCGATCGGCGGCGCGCTGTCGGGGCGAAAGCCCGTCCAGTCGGCCACCCAGTCCGGCGCGTCGCGCAGGAATGAGGCGGTGCCGAAGGCGTCGGGCAGCACGATCAGCAGATTGCCGCCATAGTAGCGCTGCCAGTCCTGCAGCACCTTGTAGGGCGACTGTCTCAGTTCTTTTTCCGAGTCGGCAAGCGCGGCGAACACCATAGGCAGCTCATGTGCATTGGTGCCGAGCGCTTCGAGGTCGTTGTCCATGGCCAGCAGCACGTTGGAAGTGCCGGTGAACGCCTCGCCGATGCCTTCCTTCAGCGCCTCGACGCACCAGCGCTGCCACAGGAAGGAATGGCGCCGGCGCGTGCCGAAGTCCGAGATGCGGATGCCGGGCAGCGCCTTCAGCCGCTCGGTCTTGGCCCACATCTTGGACTTGGCGCGGGCATAGAGCACGTCGAGCGCGAAAGGCCCGAACGCCCGCATCGCCGCGCGAGATCGGAGTTCATTGATGATGGCGAGCGCCGGGATTTCCCACAGCGTGGTGTACATCCACGGCCCGCTGAAGGTCAGCTCATACTGCCCGTCGCGCTTCGACAGCTCATATTCGGGCAGCCGGAACCCTTCCAGCCAGGCGAGGAACTCCGGTTCGAAGATCTGCTTGCGGCCGTAGAAATTGTTACCGCCGAGCCAGATCATCTCCTTCTTGGAGAAGCGCAAGGTGCGGGCATGGTCGAGCTGTTCGCGCAGTTCGCCCTCGTCGATCTCGTCGGCAAGGCGCACCGAGGTCGAGCGGTTGATCAGCGAGAAGGTGGTGTCGACCTTGGGATACATGCCCCAGATCATCTGCAGCATCAAAAGCTTGTAGAAATCCGTGTCGAGCAGACTACGCACGATCGGATCGAGCTTCCAGGTGTGATTGTAGACGCGCCGCGCAATATCGGTCTTAGCCATGTTTCAACACCGCCTTCGCTGCCTGCCATCCACAATCGCGACAGGCCTCATAGCATCGAATCGGCCGGAACGCTGCCCGCTTTCAGGCTGGCCCGACAAAAAGAGCTGCCTGCATGCGGCGGCGCGCAGCCTGGCATCAGCTTGCGGATTTGCCGCCCATCACCCTGAGCGCCGGACGCTTGCGGCGGCTGGCGATGCGACCGGCAACCGGGGCGTCGGCGCGCCCGTCATCCCCGGCCTTCTCGGCGAACAGCCAGTCGATGAACACCTGCACGATCGGTGTCGCCCGCATCTCGTTGCGGCAGACGACATAGAAATCGTCGACCGCCGGCACCGACAGGCTGAACGGCGCGACCAGCATGCCCCTGGCCAGCAGCGCGCTTGCCGTCACCGAGTCGCCCAGCGCCACGCCATGGCCGTGCACCGCCGCCTCGGTCGCCATGCGCGCATCGCCGAGGTGATGGCGGCGACCCCGCTCCAGGTCCAGCGCATCGGCCGCCGCCAGCCAGGTGTGCCATTCGCGGCCGTCGTCGCCATGCAGGAAGACATGGTCAGCGAGATCCCTGACGCTGCGGATCGGGCGGTTGTTGATCAAGGTAGGGCTGACCACGGGGAACAGTTCGAGGCCCGACCATTTGCGCATCCAGCAATCGGTCCAGCTGCCGTCGCCATAGTGCACGCAGACATCGATGTTGGGCGCCCGCAGATCCCTGGGGTCGTTCGAGGGGATAAGCGTCAGCCTTATGTCGGGATATTGCGCCATGAAACTGCCGAGCCGCGGTGTCATCCACAGCAACAGCAGCGCCGGCACGCAGGAGACTGAAAGTGTGCCGCTGCTCGCCGGCCTTGTCATGCGCTGCGTGGCGGCAGCGATGCTGTCGAAGGCGGCCGATACCGCCGGCAGCAGTTCAGCGCCATGCGGTGTCGGTTTGACCCGCTGGCCGACCCGCTCGAACAGCTTGACGCCGAGCGACTGCTCGAGCGCCTTGATCTGGTGGCTGATGGCGCCATGCGTGACGTTCAGCTCACTCGCCGCCTTGGTCAGCGAGCCATGCCGGGCCGTTGCCTCGAAGGCGCGCAGCGGATTGAGGGGCGGCAGGCGTTTGGCCATGGGCATCCATCGAAGCACGATCCCGAAAAGTGGAGGCCGGTTTTCGGATGAGATCGTGCTCAGGGTTGATTGTGAGATTTTCTCACAGAAAACACCTTAACAATATCAATTGATTTTTCAATGCCGCTGCCAGACACTTGAGCCCGGAACAGCTTCAAGACGTAAAATCTGCAGGCAGCCAGCGGGACGGCGACCCGGCCGGAAGACGGTCGGTCCGCCGGGTATCCCCAACGGTGGCACTGCATCAGCCCGGCAGGAGGAGCGGACATGGGATACGATCGCGGCAAGCTCGACGCGCTGCGTCGCAAATATGGCGAGAGCCATGGCGGCGAAATGTTCGACCCGAAGTTCCGCAAGGTCGCCGACAAGATCTTTTCCAAGAGCGGTACAAGGCTGGCGCCCTATTCCGGCATCCCGACCTTCCTCGCCGCGCCCTACCGCGAAATATCGGCCGACAATCCGGATTTCGGCGATTTGCAGGTGGCGATGATCGGCGTGCCGATGGATCTCGGCGTCACCAACCGGCCAGGCTCGCGCTTTGGGCCAAGGGCGCTGCGCGCCATCGAGCGCATCGGCCCCTACAATCACGTGCTGGAATGCGCCCCGACTCATGAACTTCGTGTCGCCGACATCGGCGACACGCCGTTCCGCAGCCGCTACCGGCTGGAGATCAGCCATGAGGATATCGAGCGCCGCACCAACCAGATCGTCGACGCCGGGGTCATTCCGCTGTCGATCGGCGGCGACCATTCGATCAGCCATCCGATCCTGAAGGCCGTCGGCAAGAAAGCTCCGGTCGGCCTGATCCATATCGACGCCCATTGCGACACCAGTGGCCTGTTCGACATGACCAAGTTCCACCATGGTGGACCGTTCCGCAACGCGGTGCTCGACGGCGTGCTCGATCCGACGCGCACCATCCAGATCGGCATCCGCGGCTCCGCCGAATATCTGTGGGAGTTCACCTACGAGTCCGGCATGACCGTGGTGCATGCCGAAGAGGTGACCGGTCTCGGCATTCCGGACATCCTCGAGAAGGCGCGCAGAATAGTCGGCGACGGTCCGACCTATGTCTCATTCGACATCGACAGCGTCGATCCGGCATTCGCGCCCGGCACCGGCACGCCTGAGGTCGGCGGGCTGACGATGCGCGAAGTGCTCGAACTGCTGCGCGGCCTCAAGGGCCTCAACATCGTCGGCGGCGACGTCGTCGAGGTGGCGCCGCAATACGACGCCACCACCAACACGGCGCATGCCGCCGCACAGGTGCTGTTCGAGATATTGAGCCTGATGGTGTTCAGCCCGGCAATCACGGGCAAGGGAGCCTGACGTTCAGAAAGCAAAGGCGGCCGCCGCGCTGGAGCCGGCGGTCGACTCCCAACAAACAAAGCTTCCAGACAGGGGAATGACATGACGATCCGCAAGACGTTTGCCTCCATCGCCGCCGTGCTGATGCTCGGCACGGCCGGCTTCGGCCTCTCGATTCAGGCCGCCAGCGCCGATGCGCTGGCTGATATCACCAAGGCCGGCGCCATCAATGTCGGCGTCTTCGCCGATTTCCCGCCCTTCTCCTCGGCCAGCGCCGACATGAGCCTCAAGGGCTATGACATGGACGTCGCGCAATACATTGCCGACACGCTCAAGGTGAAGCTCAATCCCGTCGCCGTCACCGGCCAGAACCGCATCCCGTATCTGAACGACCACCGCGTCGATATTCTGATGAGCGTAGGCTATTCGAAGGAACGCGAGCAGGTGATCGACTTCGCCGTTGCCTACGCGCCTTACTACATCGCCGTGATCGGTCCGGCGGCACTTTCGGTCAAGGGCAAGGAAGACCTCGCCGACAAGTCGATCGCCGTCAACCGCGGCACGCTGGAAGACACCTCGCTCACCGAGGCAGCCCCCGCCTCGGCCGACATCAAGCGCTTCGACAACTACAATTCGGTGATCCAGGCCTTCATCTCCGGCCAGACCCAGCTGATGGTCGTCGGCAACGATGTCGGCGCACAGGTGCTGGCCAAGCAGGACGCGCTGAAGCCGGAGCAGAAATTCCAGCTCCTGACCTCGCCTTCGCATATCGGCCTCAACAAGAACGAAGACAGCCTGAAGAAGGCGGTCAACGATGCCGTCGCCAAGATGCTGGCCGACGGCAAGCTGGACGAAAGCTCGAAAACCTGGCTGAAGACGCCGCTCAATCCCGACAACCTCAAGGACTGAGTTTCCGTGGCCTTTGCCTGGCTTCCGGGTGCTGTCGGCGATATCGCGCGCGGCGCGGCCACGACGATCCTGTTGATCGCCGTGACCACGCTCGCTGGAACGTTCATCAGCATCCTGGGTGCCGCGGGACGCCGCAACGGTCCCGTGCTGCTCAAGCGGGCGATCGCCTGGTATGTTGAAATCATCCGCAACACGCCGTTCCTGGTGCAGCTGTTCTTCATTTTCTTTGGACTGCCTAGCCTCGGCATCCGGCTCGACCCGATCCTGGCCGCCATGCTGGCGATGACGCTCAACATGGCGGCCTACACCATCGAGATCGTCGGCGCCGGGCTTGACGCCGTGCCTGGCGGGCAGACGGAAGCAGCGCTCGCATTGGGCTTGCGGCCACGCCAGGTCTTCATCAAGATCGTGCTGCCGCAGGCACTCAAGATCATCTATCCCGCCCTGACCAGCCAGATCGTCATCATGATGCTGGAGTCGGCCGTGGTGTCGCAGATCGCCGTGCGTGAACTGACCTACGAGGCCGATATGCTGCAGGCGCGCACCTTCCGCTCTTTCGAGACCTATTTCGTCGTGACGCTGGTCTATCTTGCTCTGTCGATGGCCTTGCGCCGGCTGCTGGTGTCAGGCGGACGCCGTGCGCTCGGAGCCGGCGTGTCATGATCGAGTTCACCTTCTGGGACATCGTACGCAACCTGCTGCTCGCCGCCCGCTGGACGGTGCTGCTATCGCTGGCCGCCTTCATCGGCGGCGGCATCGTCGGCCTGGTCGTGCTGTTCTTCAGGATCGCCAAGAACAAGTGGAGCAGGCGTGTTGCTTCCGGCTACATCGCCCTGTTCCAGGGAACGCCGCTCTTGATGCAGCTGTTCCTGATGTTCTTCGGCCTGCCGATGCTCGGCCTGCGCATCGAACCGTGGACGGCGGCGGCGCTCGGCCTCACCTTCTTCGCCAGCGCCTATCTCGCCGAGATCTGGCGCTCGGGCGTCGCGGCGCTACCCCTCGGCCAATGGGACGCCGGCGCCAGCCTTGGCCTGCACTATCTGCAGGAGCTGAGGCTGATCATCCTGCCGCAGGCCTTTTCGATCACCCGCGCACCCACCGTCGGCTTCCTGGTTCAGCTGATCAAATCGACCGCGCTGACCTCGATCATCGGCTTCGAGGAACTGGTGCGGACCTCCAACGCCATCAACAATGCGACCTTCGAACCGTTCAAGGTCTACGGGCTGGTGGCGCTGATCTTCTTCGTCATGTGCTTTCCGCTGACGCAATACGCCCGCAGGCTCGAGAAACAGGCGGCTGCTCGCTGACGCGCCAAGGCAGCGCTCGACTTCAGGCCGGCAGCCCAAGCTGCTTGCGCAGGCTCTTGTCGAATGCGGACGCGGGGACGAAACGGCGCAGGAAACTGACCTGGCGCGCCATTTTTCCCGCCGCATAGCGCTTCTTCGGCGCGGGATCTGTCGCCGCGGCCAAAACGGTGTTGGCGACCACTTCGGGCGCATCGCCTTTCTCCATCGATTTCCGCACGGATACAGTCATCCCGGCGCGCGCGGCGTCGTAGATTTCGAGCGACCGGTCGGGGGCGGCAAGATTGTCCTCGAATGCCGTTCGGGTATAGGCGGGCTCCACCAGCGAAACGCGGATGCCGAACGGGCGCAATTCGTGATCGAGCGACTCGGAATACCCCTCGATGGCATGTTTGGTCGCTGAGTAAAGCGCGAAATAGGGAGCGGGGATGAACCCCTGCACCGAACTCAAATTCACGATTCTGCCCTTCCCTTGGCTTCGCATTGCCGGCAGCACCGCGTTGGTCACGCGCAAGACGCCGAAGACGTTCACGTCGAACAGCGCCTTGGCCTGGGCGGTCGAGGACTCCTCCGCGCCGCCAAACAGGCCCATACCGGCATTGTTGACAAGCAGGTCGATGCGTCCGGCCTTGGCCAGAACGTCATCGACCATTGTCGCAACGGACGCGTCGTCGGTCACGTCGCAGGTCAGCATGGTCACGCCGGCGGATTGCTGGGAGGCCGTGCGACGGCTGGTTCCGAAGACGCGAAAGCCGGCGCCCAGCAAGGCGTCGGCGGTAGCGCGCCCGATGCCGGAAGATGCCCCTGTCACCAGAGCGACGCCAGGATTGGTCTTGTTCATGGAAATCATATCCTTCTTTGCGTTGGATTGGATTGGGAAAAGCATGAGGGGCCGGGGCAAAGGGCGTTGGTCATGACTGCGTCTGGCGCTCGCGTCTGGCCACAGGTTAGTTCCAGCGTCTGAACAGGGCGCTGGCATTCACGCCGCCAAAGCCGAAGCCATTGGAGATCGCGTACTCCATCTCCATCGGCCGGGGCGCGTTTGCGACGAAGTCGATTCCGTCGCCGGCCGGATCGGCCTCGCCCAGGTTGAGGGTTGGCGGAGCGACCTGATCCCTGAGCGCCAGGATTGCGAAGATCGCACCAAGCCCGCCGGCCGCTCCGAGCAAATGTCCGGTCGCCGATTTCGTCGCACTGACAGCTATCGCGAAATCGCGCCCGAACACGCTCTTGATCGCTTCGATCTCACCCAGGTCGCCGACTGACGTGGAGGTCGCATGCGCATTGAGATGACGAACCTCGCGTGGCGAAATCCCTGCCTGGGCAATCGCGATCTGCATGGCCCGGCGCGCGCCGTCGCCGTCCTCCGGCCCGGAGGTGACGTGGTGGGCATCCGCGGTCGTGCCGTAGCCGACGAACTCAGCCAGCGGCTTTGCGCCGCGCGCCAACGCGTGGTCCAACGCCTCGATGACCAGCACGCCGGCCCCTTCGCCCATGACGAAGCCGTCCCGCGATGTGTCGAAAGGGCGCGAGGCTTGAGCCGGCGCCCAATTAAAGCCGGTTGAAAGAGAGCGAGCCGCGGCGAACCCGCCGAGACTGACGGTGTTGATGCACGCTTCCGTTCCGCCGCACACGGCGATGTCGGCTTCGTTGGCGCGGATCAGGCGGGCGGCGTCGCCGATCGCCTGGATGCCCGCCGCGCATGCCGTCACCGGTGCGCCGAGTGGACCTTTGAAACCATGACGGATCGAGATGTGGCCCGCCGCGAGGTTCACCAGGAAGGACGGCACCGTAAAGGGAGACAGGCGGCGGGCGCCACGCAGGTCCACCGTGCGCACCGCCTCGGTGATGGCGGGGAACCCGCCGACTCCTGAAGCGATGATCGTGGCCGTGCGCAGGCGCTCCGTTTCCAGGGCAGGCTTCCATTGCGCCTGCGCAAGCGCCTCTTCCGCCGCCGCCAACGCAAACAGAATGAACCGGTCCACCTTGCGCTGATCCTTCGCGGACAGGACGGCATCGGCATCGAAACCAGCCTCCGGATCTTCGCCCAGGGAGGGAACCACGCCGCCAATCTTAACCGGCAGCTCTCCCACCACATCGTCCGGAAGCCTGCGAACGCCGGACCGGCCGGCAAGCAGGCGTGACCAGGACGCTTCGACATTGGCGGCCAGGGGCGTGACCGCTCCCATGCCCGTGACGACAATCCGTTGCATCTGCTCTCCTGTCCTTGGTGTGCCGGCGGCGCTGCTCGCGCCGTTCAAGTGGCGACTGCTTCGCGAACCTGATCGGCCGCCGCATCCAGAAAAGCCCGCGCAAGGTCGGGATCGTTGACGACCCGCGAGAGCACGACCGCGCCGACCATCGTCGAGAGAACGGCCATCGCCTTTTTTCCGGTCTTTTCGCTGTCGCCCTCGCCAACCCAACCGCCGAGCATCTCAAGGTACGCCTTGATGCCGTCTTCGAATGACGCCTTCACCTCGGCACCCTGCCTGGCTGCATCCGAACCGAGCGCAACGACCGGGCAGCCGTCCATCTTTTCCTCGCGATGGTCCATGCTGAGGTAGAATGAGATCACCCCGTAGAGCGGGTTCCCAGGATGTGCCGCGGTCGCGGCTGACCATTTGTGGGTGGCGCTTTCCATCGCCCGCCTGGACGCCAGCGCCGCCAAATCGTCCTTCGACTCGAATTGCTTGTAAAAGGCGCCCTGGGTCAGCCCGGCACCCTTCATCAGATCCTTGAGGCCGATGCCGTCAAAGCCGCGCTCCCGAAAAAGCCGGCTTGCCACATTGATCACGGTCTCGCGGTTTTCCGCGGCCTGAGTGCGACTCACACGCATCGTCATCTCCTTTTTTAGATTGCATTCGTAATCTATACCCTATATAGAGGGTGAACGCAATCTAAAAAAAGGACCAATGAGATGATCCGCAAAACGCTGAGCGCCTCGCTCCTGGCGGCGCTGTTTCTTGCAACCCCGGCTCTCGCCGAGGAAGCCACCATCGGACGCCCGATCGAAGGCGGCAGCCTGCACCAGGGACACCTGGACATGGTGGCCTACTACGTTCCGCGCGGCGACCTGCTTGAGGTCACCGCCACTTTCGCACCGAAGACCGGGGGTGATCCGCTGCGGTTCGTCATGGGCCTCGCCAACAGTGACGCCGTGGCGTTTTCCATACCGGGCCACCCGGGCTCGCTCTACGCCTTCTCAAGGTTCGGCAGCGAGGTGACGGTCTCGACCGAGACGGACATATCCCTGCGAGCCGATGCGACAACGCCCTGACCTGACGCAAGCCGCGGCCGCGATGCTGGCCGGGGCTCTCGCGTCCGGTCACGCCATCCCAATGAGCCTGGAGAGGTCACATGCTTTACAGCTATATTGTCGAGAAATCGATCCGGCAGAGCTTCGACGACGTCAACAACCATCGCTGGGACGCGGCGGTGAAGGCCATCGCGCCGCATGTCCATCACCGGGTTGGTGGCGCCCACGCGCTTGGTGGGGAGCGCCACGACAAGCAAGCCCTGCGCCGGTGGTTCGAGCGCCTCGGCCGTGTTCTGCCCACTCTCCATCTCACGGTCAACCACGTCTGGGTGAAGGGCTGGCCGTGGCAGACCACCGTGTTTGCCCAGTGGGATGGCACCGCAACCCTGCTCAACGGTGATACGTCCTACATCAACCGTGGTCTTCACGTGTTCACGCTACGGTGGGGCAGGGTTCATGCGCTCGAGGAGTTTTACGATTCACAGGCGGCGGCGCGCGGTCTCGCCGCCCAGGCCGCAGCCGGCCTCGAAGAAGCTGTCGCCGAACAGATAACAAGCTAGCTGAAGCGCGGTCCGAGGACGGCCAAGGTTTAAGGGCCGGTCGCGCTGATCTTTTTCGTCGCGTGCCTTCCGCCTGCGCAGTATGCGCGGAGGGTCGGGAAGCGAGCGCCGGCGCTGGACTGCAAGCCAGGAAACCCAGTGCGGGAGCGCAGCGCTGCATCGATGCCGGTGCTGTCGCGGCAACGGTCGAGCCGAGGCAGGCATATAGCTTTCCTGCTAGGAATAGGCCTTGACATCTTGCCGTTCGAATTGTCCATTTGATGCTTGACCGGGCCGAACGGGGCGGCGAGGGCGGACAGGGGCAAACCGGCGCGTGGATAGACAGTCGAGTCGAGTGCTGTTGAAGACGGTTGGGCTGACAAAAGCCTTTCGAGGGCTGGTTGCCCTGCGGGATCATTCCATCGAGCTGCACGAAGGTGAAATCGTTGGGGTAATCGGGCCGAATGGCTCGGGCAAGAGCACGCTTTTCAACCTGATCACCGGCTTCTCCCAGCCGAATTCCGGTAGCATCGAGATGGAGGGCCGTTCGATCGTCGGCCTGCGCACATCGCAGATCGTCGCGATGGGCATCGCCCGCACCTTCCAGGGTTCTCGCCTATTCGGCAGCCTCAGTGTCGCACAGAACGTGCTGACGGCGGCGCAGCTGCGCCATCCTGTCGGGCCCGCCGATACCGTGCTGCGCGGTCGGCGCTATCGCGAGCGGGTGGCCGCGACGCGGCAGCAGGCCGACGAACTCCTCGACCTCATGGGCCTGACAGATCAGGCCGGCAGGGTCGCCGCGGATCTTCCCTACGGCGATCAGCGGCGGCTGGAGATTGCGCGTGCGTTGGCGACCAGCCCGCAGCTGCTGCTGCTCGATGAGCCCGCAGCCGGGCTTGATTCCAACGAGACCAAGGTGTTGGCGGCGCTGATTCGGACGATCCGTGACCGCTACGGCGTAACGGTGGTCGTTGTCGAGCACGACATGGACCTGATCATGGCGCTGTGCGAACGCATCCAGGTGCTGGCGACCGGCGAGGTGATCTGCGTCGGAACACCGGAGCAGGTACGCGAACACCCGAAAGTGCGGGAGGCGTATCTTGGCCACGCCTAGCCCCGTTCTGCTCAGCGTCGAGAACCTCGAGGTCAATTTCGGCGCGGTGCGTGCGCTGAAGGGCATTTCGCTCGACGTCCATGCCGGCGAGGTGGTGGCGTTGGTGGGGGCCAACGGCGCCGGCAAGAGCACGACCTTGCGCACCATTTCCGGCCTGTCGCGGCCGCGCGGCGGCAAGATCATCTTCGATGGCAAGCCGATCGGAGGTATCGCTCCGTCGCGTATCGTAACTCTGGGCATCGCGCAGAGCCCGGAGGGCAGGCGCCTGTTCGGCGGCCTGACGGTGGCCGACAATCTGCGGCTCGGCGCCTGCACCCGCACCGACAAGGAGGCCATCGTCAGAGATAGCGAGCGCATGTTCATGCTGTTCCCGATTCTCAAGCAGCGGCTGAAGCAACTGGCCGGCACGCTGTCGGGCGGCGAACAGCAGCAGCTTGCTCTGGCGCGCGCGCTGATGGCGGCGCCGCGCCTGCTGCTGCTCGACGAGCCTTCGCTCGGCGTTGCGCCGCTGCTGGTGCGCCACATCTTCAGCGCGCTTGCCGAACTGAAGCGCCAGGGCATGACGATGCTGCTGGTGGAACAGAACATCACGCTGGCGCTGGACCTCGCCGACCGTGCCTATGTGCTGCGCACGGGTCAGGTGGCGCTGTCGGGCCGGTCCGCGGAACTGCGCGACAGCGAACGCGTGGCGCAGGCATATCTCGGGGCGGCAACATGACCCAGCTGGACTATATCCTGCAGCAGATCGTCAACGCGGTGAGCCTCGGCAGCCTCTACGCGCTGGTGGCGGTCGGCCTGTCGATCGTCTTCGGCGTCCTCAAGCTTACCAATTTCGCGCATGGCGACGTAATGATGGTGGGCGCCTTCGGGGTAGCTCTGCTGGTCGGGATCGGCGTTCCGTTCGCTGTCGCGGTGATCTGCGGCATCGCCGCGGCGGCCGTCGCGGGCTTCCTCATCGAACGCATCGCCTATCGTCCGATCCGCGACGCGCCCGACGTTGCGCGACTGCTCACCAGCCTCGCCGTCACCTACATCATCGAGAACGTCGGAATCCTGGTGTTCACCTCCTCGCCGCGCAATTTTCCACTCCCCGATATTCTCAACACCTCCTGGGAAATGTCGAACGGCGCCATCACCTTCACTAGCATCAATCTCCTGACCATCGCGCTGACCTTCGTGTCGCTGCTGCTCCTCGGCTGGTTCATCACGCGCACCACGACCGGGCTCGGCATGCGCGCCGCAGCCGAGGACATGTCGGCGGCACACCTTGTCGGACTCAACGTCAACCGGCTGATCATCGTCGCCTTCATCGTCGCATCCGCCTATGCCGGCCTTGCCGGCATTTTGTGGGCGGCACAGGCCGGCGTGGTGCAGCCGCAGATGGGCTTCACGCCGCTCCTGAAGGCTTTCGTGGCGGCGATCATCGGCGGCTTCGGGTCGATCGCGGGCGCCCTGGTGGGCGGCTACATATTGGGCGCGCTGGAGATCTTCATCGTCGCATTCCTGCCGAGCAGCGTCTCGTCCTATCGCGACGCAATCGTCTTTGCCGTGCTGATCGCCTTTCTCCTGGTGCGCCCGGGCGGGCTGCTCCAGCCAAACCGGGAGATAAAGCTGTGAGCCGGGAAGCGCGGATCACACTCCTCGTCCTCGTCGCCCTGGTGGCGGGAGCAGCTGTCGCTTTCGGTGCGCCGCACGTGCTGAGCGACTATTTCGTCCGGATTATCCTGCTGATCGCGCTGAATGCAATCCTGGTGCTGGCGCTGTCGCTGAGCAACGGTTTTACGGGCGTGTTTTCGCTCGGTCATGTCGGCTTCATCGGCGCCGGCGCGTATATATCGGGGATACTGTCGATTCCCGTACAGCAGAAGATGGCACTGCTGCCGCATCTGCCGGCGTTTCTGCATGCTTTCAGCCTCCCCTTCCTGCCGGCGACGCTGGTGGCAGGTCTTCTGACGGCGCTGCTTGCCGTGGTCGTCGGTTATCCCTTGATGCGCCTGTCGGGCTATTTCGTTTCGGTGGCGACGATGGGATTCTTGATTATCGTCAACGTGGTGCTGATCAATGCGTCGGATTTCACCCGAGGCGCCCGCACTTTCACCGGTGTGCCGCTGGAGACGACGTTGCCCTGGGTGATGGGTTGGCTCGCCATCACGGTGTTCGTTCTGGCGCGCCTGGTCTATTCGCCTTTCGGGCGCGCCATGAAGGCGGTGCGCGACGACACAATCGCGGCCAGCGCTGTCGGCATCGGCGTGTTGCGGACCAGACTGATCGCCTTCGTCATCGGCGCGTTCTTCTCAGGCGTCGGCGGGTCGCTCTACGCACATTATCTCGGCTCGTTTTCGCCGAACACCTTTTACTTCGCGCTGACCATGAGCCTGATCACAATGCTGGTGCTAGGCGGCATGGGCTCCCTGACCGGCGCGGTGGTTGGCGTCATCTGCGTTTCGCTGTTGTCGGAGGTCCTGCGCTCGGTCGAACGCGGCTTCACGATCGGCGATTTCGCGGTGCCGGCCCTGTTTGGCGCCAGCCAGATCGTGCTTGGCTTCATCTTCATTCTAGTCATGATCTTCCGGCCGAAGGGGATCATGGGGGACCGGGAACTTACGTTCGGATTAACCCAAAGATCGGCAACGGTGAACCAGACAGAGGAACGAAAACGATGATCAAACTCACTCGACGCGACACCATCGGCCTAGGACTGGGCGCATTCTTCGCGCTTGCCTCGGCCAGCACGGCACTTGCTGCCGACACGATCAAGATCGGCTATCCGGCAAACCTGACCGGCATTCAGGCCTCGCTCGACGGTCCGATGCTGAATGGCGCCAAGCTGGCGGCAAGCGAAATCAACGCCGCCGGCGGCGTGCTCGGCCAACAGATAGAACTGGTGATCTACGACTCCAAGAGCGATTCGACGACGATCTCGACCGTCGCCAGCCAGTTGATCGACAGCGACAAGGTCGTCGGCATCATCGGCTTCGCCGATTCCGATTCGGTGCTGGCCATCGGACCGCAGGTCCAGAAGGCGCAGATCCCGTTCATCACGCCCGGCGCGACCTCGCCGAAATTGCCGAGCCAGCTCGGCAACGAGATCTTCCTCGCCGCCTTCGGCGACAACGTTCAGGCTGCGGTTGGCGCGGAATTTGCGCTGAACAAGCTGAACGGCAAGACCGCCTACCTGCTGACCGACATCGGCACCGAATACACAACGCTGCTGTCGGACTACTTCGTCACCGCCTACGAGCATGGCGGGGGCAAGATCTTGGAGCGCGACACCTACAAGATCGGCGACAAGACCTTTACCGCGCAGATCGCCAAACTGAAGGCGCTGTCACCGCAGCCCGACTTCGTCTATGCCTCGTCTAATGCCGAGGAAATCGGCCTGATCTTGAAGCAGATGCGCCAGGCCGGCATCAACCTGCCGGTGGTCGGCGGCGACGGTTACGACACGCCCTTGCTGATCCAGGTCGGCGGCGACGCGGCCAAGGACACCTACTTCACCACCCATGCCTATATCGGTGAGGGCGCCACCCCGAAGGTGCAGGCCTTCATCGACGCCTACACCAAGTCGGCCGGCAATGCCCCGGAGAACGCGTTCGCTGCGCTCGGCTACGATTCGGTCAAGCTGATGGCCGACGCGATCAAGCGTGCCGGTGCGCCGGATCCGGCCAAGATCCGTGACGCGCTGGCCGCTACGTCCGGGCTCGACGGCGTGACCGGAACGATCACCTACCGCCCGGGCATTTCGGTGCCGGACAAATCGGTCTCGGTCATCGGTGTCAAGGACGGCAAGCTTGTCCTTGCAAGTGAAGCGGCACCGACCTTCGTCGCGGAGCCGTGATCTTGTCGACTCCGGGTTCGCTTTGGGACATCTACAGGTCGCGGCTCTCCGCCGCGACCTTCACCGACCTGACGCATGCGTTTCATCCGGGCCAGCCGCACTTCCCGGCCTTCCCGGACGAGGAGCGCCGTGCGTTGCTCGATTTTTCGAAGGGCGACGCCTTCCAGGTCCACCACTACGCCTTCGTCGGACAGTGGGGCACCCATGTCGATCCGCCGGTGCACTTCATCGACGGCGGCCGCTCGATCGACCAACTGTCGGTGGCGGAGATGCTTCTGCCGTTGGTCATCCTCGACATCAGCGACAGGGTCGCCGCCGATCCCGACGCGACGCCGACGCTCGACGACATTTCCGCCTGGGAGACACGGAACGGCCGTATCCCGGAAAAGTGTTTTGTCGCGCTTCGCACCGGGTGGTGGCCGCGCTGGCCAGACCCCGTGGCGTTTCAGAACAAGTCGGCCGACGGTATCTCGCATGCGCCGGGCTGGTCGAAGCCGGTGCTGGAGGAACTTTTGGAACGCCGCGGTGTCGCTGCCATCGGGCACGAGGGCATGGACACCGATCCCGGCCGCGCCACTTCCGCGGGTGACGCAAGCCTGGAATACTATGTGCTGTCCCGCGACTGCTGGCAGATCGAGCTCCTGGCCAATCTCGACAAGGTGCCTGACGCCGGCGCGTTGATAATGGCAAGCTGGCCAAAGCCAAAGGCCGGATCCGGCTTCCCGGCTCGCGCTGTCGCCATCCATGAAGCGGCCGGCTGAACGCGTGAAACCGCAGCTGGCGGCGTCTAGGGGCCGCCACACAACGATCACCAGACACACGGAATTCAGACATGGATATAGACACAGTCCGCGATGCTTTTCCGGCGATGGCGAGAGGTGCCGAGCCGAAGAAGCGGATTTTCTTCGACAATCCCGCGGGAACCCAGATGGCGAGCCGTTCGATCGAGCGCATGACGCGTGCCATGATCGAGACCAACGCCAATCTTGGTGGCTATTTCGAAACCTCACTCGCGGCCCAGGCGATGGTCGACGACGCGCATCAGGCGATGGCCGATTTCTTCAATGCCGCGGACCGGCGTGAGGTGGTGTTCGGCCAGAACATGACGACGCTGACTTTCGCCGTCTCGCGCGCCATCGGCCGCGATCTGAACGCCGGCGACGCCATCGTGTTGACGCGCATGGATCATGACGCCAACGTCGCACCCTGGCTGATGCTGGCGGAGGATCGCGGGCTTGAGGTACGCTGGATCGACCTCGATCCAAAAACGTTCGAACTCGACCTGTCGACGCTGGAGGCCACTATCGACGAGGAGGTCAAGCTGGTCGCCGTCGGCTATGCCAGCAACGTTACCGGCACGATCAACGACGTGAAGCGGATCGCGCAGCGCGCACGCGCGGTCGGGGCGCTGAGCTATATCGACGCGGTGCAGTTCGCGCCGCATGGAGTGATCGACGTCCAGGAGATTGGCTGTGATTTCCTGGTTTGCTCGGCCTACAAATTTTTCGGACCGCATCACGGGGTGTTGTGGGGCCGGTTCGATCTGCTGCAGGCGCTGACCGCCTACAAGGTGCGCGCGGCTTCGAACACGCCACCTGGAAAATTCGAGACGGGGACGACAAGCCGCGAGGCGCTTGCCGGGGTGCTTGGCGCCGTCGAGCACTATGCCTGGCTCGGACAGTCCTTCGGCAACGGCCACCCGCAGGCGACGCGGCGCGAGCGCATCGTCGCCGGCATTGAAGTCGCCGACCGTTATGAGCGTGTCCTGACAGCACGGCTGATTGCCGGATTGTCCAGAATTGATGGCGTCTTGGTCCAGGGTATAACCGATGTGGCGGCGCTGGCGCGCCGGGTGCCTACCGTGTCGATCACCGTTGACGGAACCGATCCCGCCGATATCGCCAAGGCGATGGCAAAGGAAGGCATCTATCTCTGGCATGGCCACAATTACGGTTTGGAGCCAATCAAGCGGCTGGGGCTTGCGGACCGCAACGGCGTCGTCCGCATCGGGCTGGCCCATTATAACACCGAGGCGGAAGTCGATTTTCTGTTGGCGAAGCTGGCGGACTGGATGAAGACGCGGACCTGACATGCGCGACAGAAACGGAACCCCGAGGATCGGCGTCAAGCTGCGCCATGCCAGACAGGTGCTTGGCCTCAGCCTGGAAGAGCTCGGCGCCCGCATCGGGCTGACAGAGGGTTATCTCTCGAAGATCGAAAACGACCGCGCGACGCCCTCGATGGCGGCTCTGCACCGGCTGGTGCAGGCGCTGGGCATCAACATGAACGCTATGTTCGGCACGCTGCAGCACAATGCCTCGGAAGTGTTCGTGTTGCGGCAAAACGAGCGTCCGCACATGGAGACGGGACATCGGCGCTCGGGCAACCATGTCGTGCTCGAGCAATTGGTGCCATCCGGTCCGGAATATCTGCTGCAGATCAATGTCCACGTGATCGAGGCCGGCGGCGGCAGCCTCGAGTTGATCAGCCACAAGGGACAGGAATTCGGCTACGTGCTCGAAGGTTCCGTCGAGTTGCTGGTCGAGACGAACGTGGTGGCGCTCGAGGCAGGCGACGCGTTTTATTTCAACTCCGAACTCGGCCACGGCTACCGCAATATCGGTTCGACCACGGTCCGTATCCTCTGGGTCAACACGCCGCCGACATTCTGACCGCCTCTATCGCGGAGTTGTGAAGGCGTTGTTCAATGAGCCAACGCCCACAGGACAACAGCCGCCGGGCCATCGGCCGTTCTGTTTCAATGCCCGAACGCGAGCGGCGGCGCCAACCGGTCGCGCCGCAGCCAGCGCGCCAGCAGCAGCGCGGCCACCACGGCCAGCCCCGTCGACAGGCCGATCCAGATGCCGACGCCATGCAGGCCGAAATGGAAGGCGAGCAGCACGCCGAGCGGCAGGCCGACGCCCCAATAGCCGATCGCGGCATAGATCATCGGCACCTTGGTGTCATGCAGGCCGCGCAGCATGCCGGCGGCCACCGCCTGGGCGCCGTCGAAGACCTGGAACAGCGCCGCGAAGACCAGGAACGACACGGCAAGTTCGATCACCCTGGCATTGGCCGGATTGCCCAGATCGATGAAGGCGCTGATCAGCGGATGCGGCCACAGGATCATCACCAGCCCCATCAGCGCCATGAACGAGACGCCGATGACAAAGGCGGTCCAGCCGGCGCGCGAGACGCCTTCCGGATTGCCGGCGCCGTGCGCAAGGCCGACGCGCACCGTCACCGCCTGGTTGAGGCCGAGCGGCACCATGAAGGAGATCGAGGCGATCTGGATGGCGATCGCGTGCGCGGCCAGGGAATCCGCGTCGATCAGGCCCATCAGCAGGGCCGCCGCATTGAAGATCGTCACCTCGAAGGCGAGGATGCCGGCAATCGGCAGGCCGAGCCGCAACAGGCCCTTGAAGCGCGGCCAGTCGGCGCGCCAGAAACGGCCGAACAGACGGTAGCGGCGGAACTTCTTCTCCAGCATCACCACGGCAGCCATGCCGATGAACATCAGCGCTGAGGACAGCGAGGTGGCAAGGCCCGACCCGGCAATGCCCATTGCCGGCACGCCGAGATTGCCGAACATGAACACCCAGTTGAAGAAGACGTTGCAGGCGACGGCGACGAAGACGATGACCAGCGCCCAGCCCGGCCGTTCCAGCGCCGAGATGAACGAGCGCAGCACGATATAGAAGTAGAAGGGCAGCACCGCCCATTCGAGCCAGCGCAGATAGATGCCGGCCTGATGGGCCAGAACCGGGTCCTGGCCCATGGCCAATAGAATGCCCTCGCCGTGCCAAAGCACGAGCCAGATCGGGATCGAGATCAGGATCGCCAGCCACAGGCCCTGGCGCACGGTGCGGCGCAGGTCGCGCACCGAATAGCGGCGGCGGCCGAGCTCGGTAGCGATCATCGGCGAGGTCGCCAGCATCAGGCCGAGGCCGAAGATCAGCGGCATGAAATAAAGGTTGGCGCCAAGCGCGCCGCTGGCCAGCGTATCCGGGCCCAGACGACCCATCATCATTACGTCGGTGGCCGTCATCGCGGTCTGGCCGAGATTGGTCAGCACCATCGGCCAGGCGAGCGCCAGCGTCGCCCTGATTTCCTGACGCCAAAGATTTTCCGGCGCGCGAGCGCCGGCTTCGATCGCAGACATTGTTCCGCTCTTTCCAGCTACGGCACGTCGGCCAGAGCCGGAAGCCGCATGTCAAACGGCAAAACCTTCGGTTTCGCCGCGTTTGCGTCAGCTTCTGGACGAAACGCGACATGAAGGCAAGAGAGGAGGGACGGGAACGGATTGAGCCAGCGACCGGCCCGATGCTCTAGCGGATCGCGTCCAGCATCCGGCGCTGGCGGTGCATCTCGAGGAAAACCTTGTAGTCGCGCTCGAAACGCCCTGATGATTTCGGGTTCGACGGGCGCGTCCTGCCGCCTTGCTGCATGGCAAGACAGGCGGCGTTGAGGTCGGGAAACAGCCCGGCAGCGGTGGCGGCGATCATGCCGGTGCCGAGCAGCACCGCCTCGTCGGCCAGCGGCTCGATCACCGTGCAGCCGGTGGCGTCGGCGTAGAGTTCCATCAGCAGCGGGTTCTTGGTGTGGCCGCCGGTGACGTGCAGCGTGTCGATCAGATAGCCGTTCTCGTTCAGTGCCTCCAGCACGTGGCGCACGCCGAGCGCGATGCCGACGGCGGTGCGCCAATAGAGCTTGCACAGGCTGTCGAAGGAGGAATCCAGCGTCAGCCCGCTGACGACGCCGACGGCATGCGGATCGGCGAGCGGTGAGCGGTTGCCATGAAAGTCGGGCAGCACATGCAGCCTTGCGGCGAGGCTGTCGCCCTCGATGGCGCGCAGCTCGGCGACACGCCTGGCGATCTTCGCATGCATGGCGGCATCCGGCTCGCCGCCGGCGCCGTGCCAGCGGATGATGTGGTCGAGCAGGGCGCCGGTCGCCGACTGGCCGCCTTCCGACAGCCACAGCCTGGGCAGCGCCGCGCCGTAATACGGCCCCCAGACGCCGGCGAAAGGCTGCGGATCCGGTGACATCGCCATGACGCAGCTCGACGTGCCGGCGATCAGCGCCAAATGCCGGCCGATGTCCTGTTCGTCGCCGGCAAAGCCGCCGAGCACGCCAAGCGCGCCGGCATAGGCATCGATGACGCCGGAGCCCACCCGGCATTTCTCGCTCAGCCCAAGCTCGGCCGCCGCTTGCGCCGTCAATCGACCGATATCGGCGCCGACGGGACTGGCCTTTTCCGGCAGGCTGCCGTGCTCGAAAAGATCGCCGAGGCCGACGAGCTCGAAGAAGTCGCGCCGCCAGCCTGTCTCCTCATGCGCCAGATAGGTCCATTTGGCGGTCAGCGTGCATTGCGAGCGGGCCAGCGAACCCGTCGCTTGCCAGGTCAGGAAATCGGTCAGGTCGAATAAATAGCCGGCTTCATTCCACGTGCCCGGCAAATTGCGCTTCAGCCACATCAGTTTCGGCGTCGCCATTTCCGGCGACATGACGCCGCCGATGTAATTCAGCACGGCGTGGCCGCTTGCCGTGCATTCGTCGGCCTCGGCGATGGCGCGGTGGTCGAGCCAGACGACGGTGTCCCAGCGCTTGTCGCCCGTGACCGAGACACTGAGCTGGCTGCCTTGCCGGTCGCGCACCACCAGCGAACAGGTGGCATCGAAGGAGATGCCGACAATGTCCTCAGGCTCGACACCGGCTTTTTCGCGGGCAGCGCGCACGGCGGTGCAGACGGCCGACCAGATATCGCGCGAATCATGCTCGGCGTGATCGGGCTTCGGCTGGTTCATGGCGATCGGCCGCTCGGCGCGGCCGAGCAAGGTGCCACTGGTGTCGAGAATGCCCGCGCGAGCGCTCCCGGTGCCGACATCGACCGCGCAAACGAACTGTTTCGTCAAGATGCTCTGTCTCTCGCTCCCAAGCCTGCAATCAGATCGGGCAATTGCAGCATGTCAGCGAATATAAAGTCCGGTTCACTCGACGCAAGCCGCGCTTTCAAGGCGGGATTGCCGGCATGCGATCCGCCGGTGAAGGCGAGCACGCGCATCCCTGCCGCCCGCGCAGCAGCGATGCCGGCCGGGCTGTCCTCGATGACGAGGCATTTGCGCGGATGAGCCCGCA
This sequence comes from Mesorhizobium sp. M0518, assembly GCF_040321125.1. Lineage (NCBI taxonomy): Bacteria > Pseudomonadati > Pseudomonadota > Alphaproteobacteria > Hyphomicrobiales > Phyllobacteriaceae > Mesorhizobium > Mesorhizobium sp. M0518. Next base: position 66,179 of record NZ_JAMYQY010000008.1, on the reverse strand, counting down.
TGCTGGCGGCGGCATGCAGGAACAGATCCGGCGCCGGCTTTCCCTTGGCCACCATGGTGGCACTGAACAGATGCGGCTCCATCAGCCCAAGCAATCCGGTGACGTCGAGCGCGTAGCGGATGCGGTCGAGCGTGCCTGAGGACGCGACACAGTACGGCAGCCCAAGCTTGGGCAGCATCTTCCTGACGCCGGCGATCGGCTTCAGCTCCTCGCGGAATTTGCGCATCAATTCGACGCGCATCTCGGTCAGGTGCAGGTCGGTGATATCGAGCCCGAAGTCGCGGCCGAGGATCTCGCGCACGCTTTTCATGCTCTTGCCGAGGAAATGCTCGTAGGCGGCGTCCTCACTGACGCTGCCGCCGGCAAGTTTGACCATGCCAAGCAGCGCCGAGACGGAGAGCGCCTCGCTGTCGACCAGCACGCCATCACAGTCGAAGATGACCAGCTCAGGCGTCATGATGGAGAATGGCTCTCAGAGCTTGCCGGCGAGGTAGCGCGTCAGCGTCGCGCGCGCGCCATTCGCCCACAGCACGTTGAGCGCATGGGCAAAGGCCTCGACAAACGCCGTCGCGCGGCCGACATCGCCATAGATGTCCTCCATGGCGAGCCAGGCGGCGGGAGCGTCCTTTGCCGCCTTTGCCGTCGCTTGCAGCCGGTCCCAGCTCGGATCGTTGGGCTCGATGACGGCACCGCTGTCGGTCGTACCGAAGCAATAGCGGCACCAGAGCGCTGATTCCAGCGCCAGGCCGACGACGCTTTTCCCGGCCTTCAGCCGGTCGGCGATGGTCGGGATGATGAATTTCGGCTGGCGGTTGGAGCCGTCGAGGCAGAGCCGGCGCACCGTGTCGCCGATCTTGGGATTGGAGAAGCGGCTCTCGATGAGCTGGTAATAGTCTTCCAGGACCGTGTCCGGCACCGGCGGCACGGTCGGGATGATTTCGTCCCGTTCGAGCTTGGCCAGAAACCCGCTCACCAGCGGCTCCTGCATCGCCTCATGGACGAAATGGATGTCCATCAGCCCGGCCGGATAAGCGATGGTGGCGTGGCCGCCATTGAGGATGCGGATCTTCATCAATTCGTAGGGCGCAACGTCTTTGACGAACTGCACGCCGACCTTTTCCAGTGGCGGCCGGCCGCCGGTGAAATGGTCCTCCAGCACCCACTGCCGGAACGGCTCGCAGAACACCGGCCAGTTGTCCTCAAGGCCAAAATCCTTGGCGAGAATGCCGCGTTCGCGATCGGTGGTCGCCGGCGTGATGCGATCGACCATGCCGTTCGGAAAGGCGACATGCTCGCTGGCCCAGTTCGCCAGATCCTCGTCGATCAAACGGGCCAGGCCGATGACCCCGTCCGAGGTGACATGGCCGTTGTGGGGGATGTTGTCGCACGACATCACCGTGAACGGCACGGTACCCTCGTCGCGGCGGCGCACCAGCCCGGCAAGGATGATGCCGAACACCGTCTTCGGCGTCGCGCCGGGCTGCGCATCGGCGACGATGTCGGGATGGGTCGGGTTGAACACGCCGGAGGCCGGATCGATGAAATAGCCGCCTTCGGTGATGGTCAGCGAAACGATCTTGATGGCCGGGTCGGCAAGCCGTTCGACGATGCCGGCCGCATCGCCGGGCATCAGGAAGTCGATCATGGCGCCGGTGACGCGTGCGCTCATATGGCCGCTGTCCTGCTCGACCACGGTGGTCAGCCAATCCTGCTCTTCCAGTTTGCCGCGACCGATCTTTTCACCGTCGAACACGCCGGCGCCGATCAGCGCCCAGTCATGGCCGATGCCCGCATTGAACAAATCGTCGAGATAGACGGCCTGATGCGAGCGGTGAAAATTGCCAACGCCGAAATGCACGATGCCGGCCTTCAATGTTGCGCGGTCATACTTCGGACCGGCGACCTCAGTGGGCAGCTTGGAGAGGTTTGAGGACGAGAGTTTCACGGTCATCTGTTTTACCCTTTGGCCGGATTTCGGCCTTCGTTACGCTCCTCTCCCGGTCGGGGAGAGGATAAGGGGTGGCACTTGCTACGCGCCCGCTGATGTCGGCCTCTGCTCCTCGCGGAGGTACGAGGAGCAGAGGCCGTCCCCCGCCCTCAACTCATCCACTGGCCGCCGTCGACATTGTAGGTCTGGGCGACGACGTATTCGGCGTCGGCGCTGGCGAGAAAAACCGCCATGCCGGTAAGGTCCTGCGCCGTGCCCATGCGGCCATAGGGCACCGCCTCGCCGACCAGTTTCTTCTTCTCGCCCCTCGGCCGGTTTTCATATTTGGCGAACAGCGAATCGACGTGATCCCAGTGCTCGCCGTCGACCACGCCAGGGGCAATCGCGTTGACGTTGATGCGGTGCTTGATGAGGTCGAGCCCCGCCGACTGGGTCAGCGAGATGACGGCGGCCTTGGTGGCGCAGTAGACGCCGACCAGCGCCTCGCCGCGGCGTCCGGCCTGGCTCGCCATGTTGATGATCCTGCCGCCCCGGCCAGCGGCGATCATCGAGCGGGCGGCAGCCTGCAGCATGAACAGCGTGCCGGCGACATTGACGGAAAACAATTTGTCGTAGCTTGCCTTGGTGATCTCGACGATCGGCGCCAGGTCGAACAGGGCGGCGTTGTTGATCAGGATATCCAGGCCACCGGTCTTCGTCTCGACGGCTTTCACCGCCGCTTCGATCGAGGCGAGGTCGGTGACGTCGAGCTTGACCGCATAGGCCTTGCCGCCGATCTCGGCGGCTGTCTTCTGCGCCGCCTCGAGATTGATGTCGGCGATGGCGACGGTTGCGCCTTCGCCGGCATAGGCTTCGGCGAAGGCTCTGCCGATGCCGCGGGCCGAACCCGTGATCAGCGCGGATTTGCCGGCCAGTCTCATGCTCACATCGCCTTTCCGTCGGCGCCGAAGCGGTGCAGCTTGGCCTTGTCCGCTGTCAGATAGATGGTGTCGCCGTGACGGACGGCGAGTTCGCCGTCGGCGCGCACTGTCAGCGGACCGACGCCATCGGACTGGACGTGCAGGAAGGTGTCGGAGCCGAGATGTTCGGCGACGCCGACAGTGGCTTTCCATTCGCCCGCCGTGGTCGAGATCTCCAGATGCTCGGGACGGATGCCGATGGTCTTGGCGCCGTTTTTGGCAGCCGGCGCGCCTTCTATCAGGTTCATCTTCGGCGAGCCGATGAAGCCGGCGACGAACAGGTTCTTCGGCGTCTTGTAGAGCTCCATCGGCGAGCCGACCTGCTCGATGTTGCCGGCGTTCAGCACGACGATCTTGTCGGCCATGGTCATGGCTTCGACCTGATCGTGGGTGACGTAGATCATGGTGGTCTTGAGCTGATGGTGCAACTCGCTGATCTCCAGCCGCATGGTGCCGCGCAGTGCCGCATCGAGGTTGGACAGCGGTTCGTCGAACAGGAAGGCGGTCGGCTGACGCACGATGGCGCGGCCGATGGCGACGCGTTGGCGCTGGCCGCCGGAAAGCTGGCCGGGCCGGCGTTCGAGATAGTTGGTCAAGTTGAGCACGCGCGCCGCGTCTCCCACCTTCTTGTCGATGGTCGCCTTGTCCTCACCGGCCATCTTCAGCGGAAAGCCGATGTTCTTGGCCACCGTCATGTGCGGATAGAGCGCGTAGGACTGGAACACCATGGCCAGCTTGCGCTTGGCCGGTGCCTCGCCGGTGACGTCGCGGCCGTCGATGTTGATGGAGCCGCCGCTGGTGTCCTCGAGCCCGGCGATCAGGCGCAGCAGCGTTGACTTGCCGCAACCCGACGGGCCGACGAAGACGACGAACTCGCCATTCTCGATCACCAGGTCGAGACCGGGGATGATGGACGTCGCTCCGAAGGATTTGGAGACGTTCTTGAGCGTGATGTTTCCCATGATTTCCTCCCCGAGGGGTTATTTCTGCCGATTGCTTCGAACAATTCCGTTATTTCACCGCACCACCAATTATTTGACCGCACCAAATGTCAGGCCGCGCACCAACTGCTTCTGGCTGAACCAGCCCATGATCAGGATCGGCGCGATGGCCAGCGTCGAGGCGGCCGAAAGCTTGGCCCAGAACAGGCCTTGCGGGCTGGAGAACGAGCTGATGAAGGCGGTCAGCGGTGCGGCTTCCGTCGTCGTCAGCCGGATTGTCCAGAACGCCTCGTTCCAGGCCAGGATGATGTTGAGCAGCATCGTCGAGGCGATGCCCGGCACCGCCATCGGCGTCAGCACATAGACGATCTCGTTCCACAGCGAGGCGCCGTCCATGCGTGCCGCTTCCAGGATCTCTCCCGGTATTTCGCGGAAATAAGTGTAGAGCATCCACACCACGATCGGCAGGTTGATCAGCATCAGCATGATCATCAGGCCGATGCGGCTGTCGAGCAGTCCTGTGTCGCGGAAGATCAGGTAGATCGGGAACAGCACCGCGACCGCGGGCATCATCTTGGTGGACAGCATCCACATCAGGATGTCCTTGGTCCGCTTGGTCGGCGAGAAGGCCATCGACCATGCCGCCGGTATGGCGACCAGCAGGGCCAAGATGGTCGAGCCGACCGAGAGCAGCACCGAGTTGAAGAAGAACTTGAAGTAGCCGCTTTGCGCCTGAACCTCGGCATAGCTCTCGAACGTTCCCGACGGGATGATGCTGAAACCCTGGATGGCTTCCTGCTCCGACTTGAACGAGGTGATGATCGTGTAGAGGATCGGGAAGAAGATCAGCAGGGCGACAATCCAGGCGGCAACTGTCGCAATCGTCTTGTGCTGGGTGGTGACTGAGCGTGCCATCGTAGCCTCCCTTACTTGTCCAGGTTCTTGCCGACCGCGCGCATGGCGAAGAAGGCAACGATGTTGGCGAGAATGACGGCGATCACACCGCCGGCGGATGCCTGGCCGATTTTGAACTCCAGCAACGCCTTCTGGTAGACGAGGAAGGGCAGGTTGGTGGAGGCGTATCCCGGGCCGCCATTGGTGGTGACGAGGATCTCGGCATAGACGGAGAGGAGGAAGATCGTCTGGATCAGGATGACGACCGTGATGGCGCGCGACATGTGCGGCAGCGTCAGATAGATGAAACGGCTGATGAAGCCGGCGCCGTCCATCTCGGCAGCTTCCTTCTGCTCACCGTCGAGCGACTGCAACGCGGTCAAGAGAATGAGCGTCGCGAAAGGCAGCCATTGCCAGGCGACGATGATGATGATCGCCAGCATCGGATGCTGCCCGAACCAGTCGATCGGCTGGGCCCCGAAGAAGCGGGCTATATCGGCGAACACCCCGTATTGCGGGTGCATGATCATGTTCTTCCAGACCAGTGCGGCCACCGGCGGCATGACGAAGAACGGTGAGATGACGAGAATGCGCACGATGCCCTGGCCCCACATCGGCTGGTCGATCAGCAGCGCCAGAAGGATGCCGCCGATCACCGTGATCAGGAGCACGCTGACCACCAAGGTGAGCGTGTTGAGGATCGATTGCAGGAAGGCCGGGTTGGAATAGAACAGCGCGTAGTTCGAGAAGCCGACGAAGCCGTCGCGGATCGGATTGAGCGGGTTGTACTGCTGGAAGGAGAACCAGATGGTGATGACCAGCGGCACAATCATCCAGACGAACAGCAGCACCACGGATGGCGCCATCATGAAACGGGCAAGCGAACGGGTCTGCTGAGTAGCCATGACGGTCACCCTTCACTGGTCAGACGGAATTTTCAAAAGGCGTTAAAGGCGGCCGCCCGAACTGGGAATTCGGGCGGCCGTTGCCGGTCAGGAGGCGACCGGCATTCGGCGCCGGGAGGAGCCTTACTTGATGTATCCGCCTTCGGTCATTGCCGCGGTGGCAGCGTCCTGGGCCTGCCTCAGGGCATCGTCGACGCTCGACTGGCCGGCAAGAGCCGCCGAGAAGAGCTGGCCGACAGTGGTGCCAAGACCCTGGAACTCAGGGATGGCGACGAACTGCACGCCGACATAGGGCACCGGCTTGACGGTCGGATGCGTCGGATCGGCGGCGTTGATGGAGTCCAGCGTCATCTTGGCGAACGGAGCCGCCTTCTGGTATTCGGCATTGGCGTAGAGCGAGGAGCGCGTGCCCGGAGGAACGTTGGCCCAGCCTTCCTTCGAAGCGACGAGTTCCGCATAATGCTTGCTGGTCGCCCAGGAGACGAATTTCTGGGCGGCATCGGCCTTCTGCGTGCCGGCGGGGATCGCCAGCGACCATGCCCACAGCCAATTGCCGCGCTTGCCCAGGCCATTGTCGGGTGCCAGCGCATATCCAACCTTGTCAGCGACCTGCGATGCCTTGGGATCGGAGACGAAGGACGCAGCGACGGTGGCGTCGATCCACATGCCGCATTTGCCCTGCTGGAACAGCGCCAGGTTTTCGTTGAAGCCGTTGGAGGACGCACCCTCAGGGCCGTCGGCCTTCATCAGGTCGACATAGAACTGCAGCGTGTTCTTCCATTCCGGCTGATCGAACTGCGGCTTCCAGTTCTCGTCGAACCAGCGCGCCCCGAAGGAGTTCGACATGGCGGTCAGGAAAGCCATGTTCTCGCCCCAGCCGGCCTTGCCGCGCAGGCACACGCCGTTCACGCCATTGGCGCGATCGGTCATCTTGTCGGCGGCCTGCCTGATGAAGTCCCAGGTGGGCGCGTCGGGCATCTTCAGTCCGGCCTTCTCGATCAGGTCCTTGCGGTACATGACGAAGGAGCTTTCGCCGTAGAAGGGCGCGGCATAGAGCTTGCCGTCGACCGAAAGGCCGCCGGCGATGGCCGGGATGATATCCTTGGCGTCGTAGTCGTCGCCGAGCTTGTCGAGCGGCAGCAGCCAGCTCTGCTTGGCCCAGATCGGAACCTCATAGGTGCCGATGGTCATCACGTCGTACTGGCCGCCCTTGGTGGCGATGTCGGTGGTGACGCGCTCGCGCAGCACGTTTTCTTCGAGCGTAACCCAGTTGAGCTGGATGTCGGGGTTCGCCTTGGTGAAGTCCTCGGTCAGCTTTTGCATGCGGACCATATCGCCATTGTTGACGGTGGCGATGGTGATGGATTCGGCATGTGCGGCGAACGCAAGCGTGCTGGCCGTCAACAAGCCCAGGGTGAGCGTGCGAAGTTTCATCAAATTCCTCCCTTGAACCAAGATGAGCATTTGCCTTGGCTTTGGGCAATTACTCACTTGGCGTGAATTATGTCAAGCCGGATTCGATGCTGCAGCGCAGCACTTGGGCGACACCGCAGGCCGGGACGAGCGAAATTGCCAGGGCGCGGATCGTCCCGGCCGCATACAGTGAGGCAACGGCGGATACATCTGCGAGAACCAGGTGCAGCCCGGAAGCTTGCCGGTCAGCAGGCGATCTCGGCCAGCAGCCAGTCGCGGAAGGCACGGATCTTCGGCACGTTGCGGCGCGCCTCGGGATAGACCAGCCAATAGGCATGGCCGTCGTCGCCAACCAGATCGAAAGGTTGGATCAGACGCCCGTCCGCGAGTTCCGCCTTGAACAGCGCCCTGGTCAGGATCGCGACGCCATGACCGGCGATCGCCGCATTGGCCTCATAGGCCTGCGCGCCCATGCTGCTGCCGGGCCGCTTGGCAAGATCGTGCGAGTGCACGCCAGCAGCCGAGAACCATTCCGTCCACCAGATGTCGCCGGGATCGAGGATAGGCAGCCGCAAGAGGTCGGCCGGTTCCCTGACGCCGCCGATGGTCGCCGCGAGTTTCGGGCTCAGCATCGGCGTGAAGTCGGCATCGAGCAGCTTGTGCGCTTCCAGGCCCGGCCATTTGCCGCCGCCCGAGCGGATGGCAATATCGGTATCCTCGCGGGCAAAGTCGGTCAGGCGGCTCGACGTTTCGAGCCGCACCGCCAGCGACGGATGGGCGATCTGGAACGACCCCAGCCGGTGCGCGAGCCAGTTCGAGGCGAATGTCAGCACCGTCGTGACGCACAGCAAGCCGTCGGCCCCGCCACGCACCGCGGCATAGGCCTGGCCAAGGATGGCGAAGGCCTCGCTGACCGCAGGTGCCAGGCGCTGCGCGGCCTCGGTTAACACGATCTGCCGCGGCCGGCGTAGGAACAGCGGCGCGCCGACACGCTCCTCCAGCACCTTGATCTGATAGCTGACCGCCGCTTGCGTCATGGCGAGTTCGCCGGCGGCCTTGGTGAAGGAAAGATGCCGCGCCACCGCGTCGAACACCCGGATCGCCTGCAGCGGCGGGAGTGGCGAAACCTGTCGCGAGCCGAGGTCCGGCATAAGGCCTCCTTATGGATCATGATCGATGTTCGATTGGCAAAGACCGCCGGCAAGACCGACATTCCCAGTCAACCCGTCATTCGGGTCCAGGATAGCGAAGGTTGACGATCATGACCATGGCGCAGCAAAAATGCACTCCCGCACCGGATCACCGCTGGTTTTCGTGGCTGACGGATGGATTCGGCTGGTTCGCGACCAAAAAACGGGCACATCTCGATATCAGGGACCTGTCGCCGCATCTGCAGCGCGATCTCGGGTTTCTCGATGGCAACGACCCTTTCGGGCGGCACGGCTAGTGCGGTTGGCCTTATCGCAAACCGGTTGTGGGTCCGGTCAGATGCCAGCCAGCAGGGCGGCGGCGGTCCGTTCATCGGTGATGAGGCCGTTGATCAGCCGCCGGTTCGCGGCCGCTAGGATGCCTGGCAGCTTTCGTTCGCCCATGGCCAGTGCGATGACCAGCGATTTCTCGCGTGACGGTAGCGAAGCCGACGACACCCGGTCGTTGGTGATGCCCTCGATCATGCGGCCCTCCCTATCGAACACCCAGCCGACGATCTCCGCGATGCCGCCGGCCTTCTGCAGCGCCTTCAATTCGCTCTCCGAAATGAAGCCGTCTTCGTAGAGCGGCGCCTTGGGGCCGAGATCGCCGATGCCGATGAAGGTGACGTCGGCTTCCGCCGCCAGCGCCAGCGTCGGCTGGATCATCGGCTGGTTGAGCAGCATCTCGCGCTCCTCCGGCGACGAGGCGATGACCGGCAGGGGCATCGGGAAGGAGCGCGCCTTGACCCTGTCGGCCATGGTGAAGATGACGTTGTAGAAGGCGGCCGAGCCGTCCGGCGAGATGTTGCCGGTCAACGACACCACCTTGTGCTGCGGGCATTCCATTGGCGGCAGCTGCTCGATCGCCGCCTTTAGCGTGCGACCGGTGCCGATCGCCATGACGATCGGGGTCGGAGACCGCAACCGCCGCTCGATCTCGGCGGCAGCCGCCTCGGCGATGCCGATCGTGGTCGAGGACGAATTGGGGTCGCTCGGCACCACCTCGACCAGATCGAGCGCAAAGCGCGATCTCAGCCGTGCCGCCAGATCGAGGCAGTTGGCGATCGGATGGTCGACGCGAACCTTGATCAAGCCCTCCGACACCGCCAGCGATACCAGCCGCTGCGCCGTCTGCCGCGAAATGCCGAGCGTCGAAGCGATCTGGTCCTGTGTGTTGCCGGCAACATAATAAAGCCAGCCGGCGCGCGCCGCATCGTCCAGCCTGTTGCTGCCACCATCCTGCCGGCTATTCAAAGTCCTGCCTCCCGAGACCGCCGGTTGTGAGAGCGGCCCATGCCCCACTTTCGCAGGGAACGGCCAACTGCGCAATTGTCAATCTCCGGAGCAATTGCTTGCTGTTCATCGACGTAAGCACGGCCCAGTTTTTCTTCTCCCACGAAGTCTCTGTCGCCAAAGAGACTTGGCCGCGGTCCCGGCAGGCGGCAGGTTCTTGCGCTCCGAAGGTTTATCTCCCGGCTCAAACCCTTTAAGGGATGGCAAAAAGGAGCCTCACATGATGCCGAAAGCGGTTTTCTGGGACATGGACGGCACGCTGGTCGACAGCGAACCGCTGCACGAAGCAGCCCTGATGGCGGCGATGCGCAATGTCGGCCTTGTCCCGCCGGACGATCTGCATAAGCGCGTGCTCGGCGTTGCCGCCTGGCCGGTCTACGAGATGATGCGCGACGAGTTCGGCCTGGACCTGCCTTTCGACGACTGGATCGTGCGCAAATACGAACACTACCTGCCGCTGGTGGAGAGCTTGAAGCCGCGCCCCGGCGCGATCGAGATATTCAACGAGCTGCGTGCAAGAGGCATCCAGCAGGCCGTGGTCTCGAATTCGGACCGGATGATCGTCGACGCCAATCTGAGCATGGTCGGCCTGATCTACCCCGGCATGAAGACGATCAGCCGCAACGACGTGCGCGAAGGCAAGCCGCATGCCGAGCCGTTCCTGCGCGCCGCGTATTTGGCCGGTGTCGACCCCGCGCACGCCGTGGCGATCGACGACAGCTGGCCGGGCGCCATGGCGGGACTGGCGGCGGGCATGAAGACGATCTTCTGGCCGGAAAAGCCGATGGAGGGCCCGCCCGGCGCTGTCGTCATCAACAGCGCCGATCAGCTCCGGGCAGAACTAGGCCTGTAAGGCAATCAGTTTCGGTAGACCGGTTCCTGCTCGTCGAGGATCGCCTTCAACTCGCTGAGATGGCGTTCGGCCTGGCCGGGATAGTCGTCCATCTCGCTCGCCGCCTTTTCGGCGGTCGCATCTGACAGCGTGCGCAGCGGGCGGCCGGTCCACAGCGCCTTGATGTAGGTCTCGGCGGCGCGCTCGAAATAGAACATGCGGTTGAAGGCATCGGCGACCGTGTCGCCGATGACCAGCACGCCGTGATTGCCCATCACCATCACCTTGACCTTGGGATCGACGAGAAGCTGCGAGCAGCGCTCGCCCTCCTCCTCGAAGGCCAGCCCGCCATAATGCGCGTCCACGACGTGGCGATTGAAGAACATCGCCGAATTCTGGTCGATCGGCGGCAGTGTCGAGTCAGCGAGCGATGCCAGCACCGTGGCGTGGATCGAGTGCACATGCATGACGCAGCGCGCGTGGCGCACATTGCGATGGATGGCGCCATGCAGCCCCCACGCCGTCGGGTCGGGCGCATTGGGGCCGGAGAGCGTTTCTGGATCGTTGGCATCGATCATCAGAAGGTCGCTCGCCTTGATGCGCGAGAAATGCACCTGGTTGGGGTTCATCAGGAATTGTGTGCCGCCATCATTGACGGCCAGCGAGAAATGATTGGCCACAGCCTCGTGCATGTTGAGCCGCGCCGTCCAGCGGAAGGCGCAGGCGAGATCGACGCGCTCCTCATAGTAGGGCAGGTTGGTCAGCGTTTCCTTTTGCAGACGGGCAAGGCTCATCGAAAAATCCTCCGGTTTCGGCAAGAATGCCGTGGCCAGTCGATCCCCGCAACCGGTTTTGGTTGGTGCAGGGATAGCTGTCTCACGCCGCCGTGCTGGCAGCGGCAGCGCCGGCTCGCAGGCCGCCATGCTCGATGATGAAATCGATCACCTCCTGCAGCCCCTTGCCGCGCGAAAGGTCGGTGAAGCCGAACGGCCGCTTGCCGCGCATGCGGCCGGCGTCGCTCTCCATGACATCGAGGTTGACGTTCACGTAAGGAGCCAGATCACTCTTGTTGATCACCAGGAAATCGGAGCGGGTGATCGCCGGCCCGCCCTTGCGCGGGATTTCTTCGCCCTGGCAGACAGAGATGACGTAGAGCGTCAGGTCGGCGAGATCCGGCGAGAAGGTGGCGGCGAGGTTGTCGCCGCCGGATTCGATGAAGACGATGTCGAGATCCGGAAACTTTCGGTTCATCTCGGCGATCGCCTGCAGATTGATCGACGCATCCTCGCGGATGGCGGTGTGCGGGCAGCCGCCGGTCTCGACGCCCATGATGCGATCCTCGGGCAGCGCCTGCAGCCGCGCCAGCATCATGGCGTCTTCCTTGGTGTAGATGTCGTTGGTGACGACGGCGATGGAAAACTCGTCGCGCAGCGCCTTGCACAGCTTTTCGGTCAGCGTCGTCTTGCCCGAACCGACCGGGCCGCCAATGCCGACGCGCAGCGGGCCATTTGTCTGTGTCATGTCGGAAACTCCGTGATGGCGAGGATGGCAAAGCCGAGCCCGATCAACAGGCACAGCGGCGAATAATAGCGGACATCGAGCCGCGCGAAAGGCTGTTCCGGCGTCAGCCGCCGCCACCATGGCGTGAAGCCGGCAATGCCGCGGCCCAGGAACACCAGACCGATGAGCAGCGATGTGGCGGCCAGGCCTTCCCTTGGGAAGGGCGAGGCAAAGACGCCTATGAGCGCCAGCGGCCACAGCGTCGCCAGGCACAGGCACGCGGCAACGGCGAAACTGGCAAACGGCGTCGGCATCTCATCGACGCCGCGAAAGCCGACAACGGCGCGGGCGCAGGAGGCTGCATCCTTGCCCGGCCAGATGCCGCCAAGGCCCCAATAAGCATGCAGCGCGGTGATCAGCAGCAGCACAAGGGAGAGCGCGAAGGCGAGAAGGATCATGAGCGGAACAATCGCGAATACTGGGTTTCATGCTTCATCGCCATGACATCGGAAACGAAGGCGCAGCCGCCGAGATCGTCCAACGTCGAGCGCATGGCACGGTTTGCGGTCGCCAGCGCCAGCGGTTCGAAGCCGGCTAACAACGCGGTCGCACCGCTCTGGCCAACGACGCCAAGCCGGATTGCGGCCTGGACGAGATTGGAGAAGAAGGCCTGCAGGAAGGCGGACAGCGCATCGGGAAGTGCAATTGAATTGCCGCCGGCAATGGCGCCGACGGCGACGCAATAGGCGCATTCAGCCGGCAAGCGCTCCAGCACCGGATTTGGCCAGGCCGCCGCCGCTTTGAGGAAGGCAGCACCTAGCAGCATGGTCTCCGTATGGCGTTCGCGCGAGCCGGCCAGCGCCTCGGCAAGTGCCGCTACTTCGTCGAGATCACAGGCGTGGCGTGCGCGGCGCCAACTCTCGGCGAACAGCACGGCATCGTTCCAGCCGGAGCCCATCTCGACCAGCGTTTCCAGCCAGCAGGCGAGGCTGTCGGCATCGGCAATCAGCCCGTCATGCACCGCGCGCTCGAGACCATGGCTGTAGGAAAAGCCGCCGACCGGAAAGGCAGGCGACAGCCACGCCATCAGCCGCAGCAGGGCGATGTTCGAAGGCTGGTCAGTCATGATCGTGGCGATGGCCGGCATGACTGTGCGAATGGGAATGCGCTTCGCCATGAGAATGGCTGTGCGCTTCCGCGTGGCTGTGCGCATGCGCATGGCCGTGATCGTGGCTTTGCCCACCATGGCCGGAATAGGCACCGCGCACCGGTTTGAACGGTTCGGACACGTCGGTCACGGTGGCGCCCAGCCCCTCCAGCATCGCCTTGATGACATGGTCGCGCAGGATGAGGATGCGCCCGGCCTCGATGCTCGCCGCGAGATGGCGATTGCCGATGTGCCAGGCGAGCTCGGCCAGATGCACGCCGTCGCGGGCGCGGATGTCGTAGACCTCTTCCGGCGCCGCGATGATCTCGATATGGCCGCCATCCTCCAGCACCAGACGGTCGCCATCGTTCAAGGCGACGGGCTCGGGCAGGTCGACCAGCACCTTGCTGCCGTCGGCAAGCTCCATAGCGCGGCGGCGCAGATGGCGTTCGTCATGGGCGAGAATGGCCCGGCCGGACGGTAGGGTGATTCCGGCATGGCCGGCGGACAGTACTGAGACGGCGCGCGGGAATTTGGTGAAGTCGGTGTTGAGGTTGAGCTTCATTTCATGGATCCTCCATTTGCTTGTGCCCGCACACGCGCAGGCCGCGCCAGCACGCGGTCGAAATAGGCGTTGACGCGTTCGGACTCGATCTCAAACCGGCCGGCACGCGCCCACCCACCCATGTCGCCGAGCAGCACGTCGACGGCTGAAAACCGGTCGCCGAGAGCAAACCGCTTGTCGCCCAGCCGCCGCTCCAGCGCCTTCAATTCCGAGGCAAAATCGTAAGCCGCCGCAGGACCGACATCGACGCGTACGTCCTTCGGCAGCAGAAAGCGATGGCGCAATTTGTTCCACAGCGGCGCTTCAAGCTCGCTCTGCGCAAAATGCATCCAGGAATCCATTTCGGCGCGACCGGCTGGGCTTGGGTTGGCGCCCATGCCCATGTCCGCGTGCTTGTCGGCGAGATAGACGCAAATCGCCGCCGAATCCGTCACCGTCAGCTCGCCGTCGATGAGGATCGGCACCTTGCCGGAGGGATTGAGCGCATAGGCTTCCGGTGAGCGCAGATGAACCTCGACGAATTCATAAGGCTGCCGGAGCTCCTCGAGCATCCAGAGAACGCGGCTGACCCGGGATCCGCGCGATCCAACGGCCTTGTACATGTCGAACCCTGCCTTTCCCCAACAAGCTAGACCATCGCGTTCGTTCAGACGATGGTGTCGAAGAGCCGCAGGATGAACGATATCTGATAGATGAGCGCCGCCGTGACGAAGGCGATATGAAAACGGCGGTCGCGCACCAGGATCGCGATGATGCAAAGCGCGACGAAGACCGGCGTGCGGAACAGGTACTCGCTGCCGAAGCGGGCGAAATGCTCCGGCCCCTTCAGCAGCGTGTCGACCACGTCGAGCATATAGGTCGCCGCCAGCAGGCCGAAGAACCACGCCCGGCGCGAATAGAAGAAATCCTCGTAGCTGGTGTAGTCCAGCATCGAATCCGGAAACAAAAGCGCGCACAGCAGGAACAGCGTGATCGCGTAGAAGATGATGAACAGGTACTTGCCGAAGGTCCAGGTTTCGATGGCGTAGAGGCCGAACTCCCACCACCAGAAATGCACCAGCATCAGGAGCACCGAGACGACCCAGGCCAGATGCACGGGATAGAGCTTGTATTGGCCGGGATGCTGGACGATCCGCGCCACCCCCGACAGCAGGCGGGCGACGCCAAGCCCGATCACCATGCCCATGACGATGCGGATATGCGGGAAGATGTCGTGGGCGGAAGCGATTTCGGTGGCCATGCTCGATCACAATGCAACTGGTGGTCGGCCGCATATTGCTGCCTCCCACCAAGGGCTGCAACGGGTAATGCTCGCCCGGTCGAATCGCCGCTTCAAAACAGAAAATACCTCTGCGCCATCGGCAGCACCGTCGCCGGTTCGCAGGTGAGCAATTCACCGTCGGCACGGACCTCGTAGGTTTCCGGGTCGACTTCGACATGCGGCGTGGCGTCGTTGAGCACCATCGAATGCTTGCCGATGCCGCCGCGGGTGTTTTCAACGGCGACGAACTGCTTGTCGACGCCAAGCCTGCCGTGCAGGCCTGATTCGAGCGCGGCTTTCGAAACAAAGGTCACCGACGAGTTGGTCCTTGCCTTGCCATAGGCGCCGAACATGGGCCGGTAGTGCATCGGCTGCGGCGTCGGGATCGAGGCGTTGGGGTCGCCCATCGGGGCGGCGGCGATCATGCCGCCGATCAGCACCATGTCCGGCTTGACGCCGAAGAAGGCCGGGTTCCACAGCACCAGGTCGGCGCGTTTGCCCGCCGCGATCGAGCCGATGTCTTTCGACAGTCCATGCGCGATGGCCGGGTTGATCGTGTATTTGGCGATGTAGCGGCGGACGCGGAAATTGTCGTTGTTGCCGGTCTCCTGCGGCAGCGAGCCGCGCTGGCGCTTCATCTTGTCGGCGGTCTGCCAGGTACGGATCGCCACTTCGCCGACGCGGCCCATGGCTTGGCTGTCCGATGAGATGATCGAGAAGGCACCGATGTCGTGCAAAATGTCTTCCGCCGCGATGGTTTCCTTGCGGATGCGGCTTTCGGCAAAGGCGATGTCTTCGGGGATCGACGGCGACAAATGATGGCAGACCATCAGCATGTCGAGATGCTCGGCCAGCGTGTTGACCGTGTAGGGCCGCGTCGGGTTGGTCGAGGACGGGATGACGTTGGGCAGGCCGCAGACCTTGATGATGTCGGGCGCGTGGCCGCCGCCGGCGCCCTCGGTGTGGAAGGCGTGGATGGTGCGGCCCTTGATAGCCGCGACGGTGTTCTCGACAAAGCCGGATTCGTTCAGCGTGTCGGTGTGGATCATCACCTGCACGTCATAGTCGTCGGCGACCGACAGGCAGCAGTCTATCGCCGCCGGCGTCGTGCCCCAGTCCTCGTGCAGCTTCAGCGAGCAGGCGCCGCCCAGCACCATTTCCTCGAGGGCTGCGGGCAGCGAGGCATTGCCCTTGCCCGACAGGCCGATGTTCATCGGGAAGGCATCGAAGGACTGGATCATGCGGGCCATGTGCCATGGCCCCGGCGTACAGGTGGTGGCCAGCGTGCCGTGCGCCGGACCGGTGCCGCCGCCGAGCATAGTGGTGATGCCTGACATCAGCGCCTCTTCGATCTGCTGCGGGCAGATGAAGTGGATATGCGCATCGAAGCCGCCCGCGGTCAGGATCTTGCCCTCGCCGGCGATGATCTCGGTGCCGGGACCAATGATGATGGTGACGCCATCCTGCGTGTCCGGATTGCCGGCCTTGCCGATGGCCGTGATGCGCCCGTCCCTGAGGCCGACGTCGGCCTTGAAGATGCCTGCGCTAGCATCGATCACCAGCGCGTTGGTGATGACGGTATCGACGGCGCCTTGCGCCCTGGAAACCTGGCTCTGGCCCATGCCGTCGCGGATCACCTTGCCGCCGCCGAATTTCACCTCTTCGCCATGGATGGTGAGATCCTTCTCGACCTCGATGAACAGTTCGGTGTCGGCAAGGCGCACTCTGTCGCCGACCGTCGGGCCATACATCTGCGCATAGGCGGCGCGGGTAATTCTGGCCATCAGCGATTGCTCCTGAAATGCGGTTTGCCGAAATGCGGTGGGATTGAAGCGCGGCTGCACATTGCTGCCATCCTATGGTCACGCAATGACCCGCTGGGCGACACCTTCTGATCCCATTTGGCGGTTGAGGTTAGGGGGTCACCCCAGACCGACCGTTTGCCAATCGATGGAAAGGAAAATCCATGCGCAAAACAATAATTCTTGCCGCTGCTGCCAGCCTGATGCTGGCGGGCGCCGCGGGTGCCCAGCAGCAACCCGCGCCACAGCCCGCTCCGGCGCCGGCAACGCCTGCTCCAGCCACGCCCCAGGCTCAGCCTGCGGTGCCGACGATCCAGAGCGTCAACATCGTCGACATCACCGAGCTGCCGAAGGACACCCAGACGCAGGTCAACCAGGTGATCGCCCAGCGTGGCGATGACGGCCTGAAGAAACTGCGCAGCTCGATCGACGCCACGCCCAAGGTGAAGTCGGCGCTGGAAGCCAAGGGGCTCAGTTCGGCGCAAGTCGTCGCCGCCAGCATGGAACCCAATGGCGCACTGACCCTGATCACCAAGAAGGCGAGCTGACGAGACGGCACGGCGGGCCGGCATCCGGCCTGCCGGCCGCATCGGGAAAGGAACCTTCGCCGGGCGGGATTCGTTTTGTTCTTTTCGCGCTAACCCGCGCCCCGAAACGACTTCTCTCAGGAGCGAGCGATGGCGATCACTTCTTTCTTGACCAGAATGCAGGCAGTCGCCGCCACGGCGTTCTTGGCGGCGGCAGGGTCTGTTGCCGGATTGAAAGCGCAAGGGCTGGAAAGCACGGAGACCGTCAACCGCATCGTCGGCTCGCAGGTCAAGCAGGAAGAGGCCAAGGCCACCGCCGAAGCCCGCAGCGTCAACACGGCGATCGACCGCACGCGTGAAAACATCGGTACGGTGCGCAAGACGTCCAAGCTCGACAAGGTCGACATCGTGTTCCTCACCGACGCCGCGCGCAGCGAAGGCGGCCCGCCGCCGGAGATCGAAAGCAAGGTCAAGCAGCATCAGGACGACATCACGGAGCTGCGCAAGGAGATCGAGGCCAACGCGCTGCTGTTCAACGCCATCGAATCGCGGCGCGTGCAGGCGCAGGATGTCCTCGCCGTCGAATTCGACAATCCCGGAAAGATCGTCATCTACGCCGCGGCCAAGCCATCGAACTGAGCTGAGCGCGCCGGGAGATCTCACAGCTTGCCCATCACCTTCTGCTGAAATCCGTAGACCTCGCGCTTGCCGCCGAGCGGCACCAGCGTGACGTCGCGCTCCTGGCCCGGCTCGAAACGCATGGCCGTGCCCGCGGCAATGTCGAGACGCATGCCCCTGGCACGCTCGCGGTCGAATTTCAGCCCCTCATTGGTCTCGAAGAAATGGTAGTGGCTGCCGACCTGGATCGGCCGGTCGCCGCTGTTGGCGACTTTCAGGGTGACGGTCGGCAGGCCCTTGTTGAGCTCGATGTCGCCGTCCACCGTGATGATCTCACCGGGGATCATGGTCACCCTCACACGATGCCGAAGGCGAGGCCGATGCCGATCGCCGCGCAGGCGGCACCGGCAGTACGGGCCAAGCCGCGGAACCGGATGCCGAGACCGAGACCGGCGGCGATGCCGGTGGCATGCAGCAACAGCGTGGCGATGGCAAAGCCGGCCATGTATTCAAGCCCGCCGGCATTCTCCGGCACCTCGGTGCCATGCGCGTGGCCGTGGAACAGCGCGAACAGGCCGATGATGGCGACGCCGGCCGAGACCGGCAGATCGACCGCCAGCGCCACCAGCAGCCCGAGCGCCACGATTGAGGCCAGTATGCCGGGTTCGACGAAGGGCAGCGGCATATGCAAAATGCCCAGCGCGCCGCCGACCAGCATGACACCGACAAAGGCCGCCGGCCAGGCAAGAACCGCCTTGCCGCCCTTGATCGCTGCCCACAGTCCGACCGCGATCATCACCGTCATGTGATCGAGCCCGGAAAGCGGGTGCATGAAGCCGGCCGTGAAGGAGGAGGCCGTGCCGATGCCGACATGGGCATAGGCCGGCATGGCAGCGGCCAGAAGCAGAATTGCGGAAAGCGAAGCGCGTTTCATCGGAGCGGGGATCATCGAAATGCCTTCTGGTTAAGGGTCGCGGTGTTCACGCAGCCTTGCGAGGGCCGCAGCCTTCGGCCTTGAGAACGCGTTTACTCGACGCCGGGTATTTCTTCAGCATCGCTGCCGGGCGGATCGGCCGCGCCGAAAAACCACCGCCGCAATTGGGGCAGATGCCGCCCAACACCTGTTCCACGCATCCGGCGCAAAAGGTGCACTCGAAGGTGCAGATCAGCGCATCCGTCGCCTCGGGCGGCAGGTCCTTGTCGCAGCATTCGCAGTTGGGACGCAGCTCCAGCATCCTGTCCTCCTCAACGGATCGGTTCGTGCACGGTCACCAGCTTGGTGCCGTCGGGAAAAGTCGCCTCGACCTGCACGTCATGGATCATCTCGGCGATGCCTTCCATGACTTGCGCGCGGCTGACGACATGAGCGCCGGCTTCCATCAGTTCGGCGACCGGGCGGCCGTCGCGGGCGCCTTCGACGACGAAGTCGGTGATCAGCGCGATCGCTTCCGGATGGTTGAGCTTGACGCCGCGTTCGAGCCGCTTGCGCGCCACGATCGCCGCCATGGCGATCAGCAGCTTGTCCTTTTCCCTCGGCGTCAGGTTCATGCGTTTCCCTGGATTGGTAGAGACAGGCCTATAGTGACCATAATTTGGGCAACCCCGCCCTTCCGTTGAGCAATTCGACGAGTGGAACCAGCCGCTGGCGCAGCCGGTAGCCATCCCCGGCGTAGAGCCTCGCAAGAAGCTTGCCAGATTTCTTCACGCACCAGGCGCTGGCGCTGCCGTGGTCGCCGACGATCTCCAGAACCTGGTCGAGCAGGGCCTCGGCGCGCGGCGACACCAGAAGCAGCGTCGCCACCGCGATCGCGCCGCCGGCAACGGCCGGGCGGTCGAGCCTGGCGGCGATATCGGGTCTGATGCGGAAATCCTCGGCATGAATGAGGGCGCCATCCTGGCGCACACGCCAGCGGTCATGGAAGTTGCCCTGCGTGGCGCGCTCGCCCATCGCCAGGCGACCGAAGACGGCGGCTTCCAGCACCAGCGCCTCGGCGCCGACGGCAAGCTCGACGTCGAGCGTGCGGGCAAAGGCCGCCCGGTCGAAGACGATGGTTTCCTGCGGCAGCCAGGCGATGCGCCCGTTTTCGCCGACCGACAAATTGACCCGCACTTCGGCACGGTCGGATGCCGCCCGGTAGATCTTCTCGCAGGCCTGGGTCGTGATCGAAGCCGAAGCGGCCGCGCCGACATCCACGTCCCAGGCGATACGATCGCCGCCGGTCATCCCGCCGGCGGTGTTGATCAGCACCGCTTCGAGCGGATCGGTCGAGACGGCCGGCATTCTTATCTTGCCGGCGCCGTCCTGATAGAGGCGCCGCAGGCGCGTGCGGCCCTCACTGAGCGCGCAGGAAAGCCGCGCGACGCCCGCAACGCGCTGCGTCGAAATCCCGTCATGTTCGCCGCTAGGTTCGCCCATATCCATGCCTGCACGTTAAGCACTCCGTCGGCTTTGTCGATATGGAGTTCGATATAGCTTGTTGCTTGACAACGTTTCGGTTTCTATAGAGGGAACCACCTTGGTACGGTCATGCTGCGCTTGGCGGGGGTATTAAACGACGACGGCGGCTTGATACCAGGAGAAAAAGGGGCGCTGCTCAGTTGGCGTCGGGAAACGTCGAGATAGTGGGGAAGGAACCGAATGGCCGACCAGCTGGCAACGGATATCATCGCGAAGATCAAGGCTCATGCCGAGCCGGGCGGCGAAGAAATCACCACCACCACCGAATTGACCTCGCTTGGCATCCATTCGCTCGAGCTGACGGAGATTATCTTCGATCTTGAGGAAGAGTATGGCATCGAGATCGAGATGAACACGGTCGACGCGTGGAGCAATCTGAAGAATGTCGGCGACATGGTCGAAGCTGTGCGCGCGCTGATCGCGAAAAAAGCCTGAACTGAATGCGGCAGCGCGTTGTCATCACCGGCATGGGCGGCATTTGCGGGCTCGGCACAAGCGCGTCCGCGATCTGGAACGAGATGCGCGCCGGCCGCTCGGCCATCGGCCAGATCACAAGTCCCCAACTGCATGATTTGAAGGTCAAGGTCGGCTGCGAAATCAAGACGCTTCCAGATCACGGCATCGACCGCAAGCAGACCGTGTCGATGGACCGCTTCAGCCTGCTGGCGACGATCGCAGCCAGGGAAGCCATGCAGCAGGCCGGCCTGGTTTCGAGTGAAGCCACCACCTATCGGATGGGCACTGTCGTCGGTGTCGGCGTCTGCGGCTGGGAGGCGATCGAAGAGAGCTATCGTGCCATCCTGGTCGAGGGCAAGAACCGCGCCGGTATCTTCACCGTGCCAAAGGTCATGCCAAGCGCGGCCTCCGGCCATGTCAGCATGAATCTGGGCCTGCGCGGCCCGGTCTTCGGTGTCACCTCGGCCTGCTCCTCATCCAACCACGCCATCGCCTCGGCCGTCGACCAGATCAGGCTTGGCCGCGCCGACGTGATGGTCGCCGGCGGCACCGATGCGCCGCTGGTCTGGGGCATCCTGAAGGGCTGGGAAGCATTGCGCGTGCTGGCGCCCGACACCTGCCGGCCATTCTCGGCCGACCGCCAGGGACTGTCGCTCGGCGAGGGCGCCGGCATGGCGGTCCTGGAGACGTATGAGCATGCCATGGCGCGCGGCGCCACCATCCTTGCCGAGGTCGCCGGCGCCGGCCTCTCCGCCGACGCCTCCGACATTGTCGCTCCGACCGTCGAAGGGCCGACGGCGGCCATGCGCGCCTGCCTGGCCGATGCCGGCTTCAATCCCGAGGATGTCGACTACCTCAATGCCCATGGCACCGGCACCAAGGCCAACGACCAGATCGAGACGGCAGCGATCAAGCGCGTCTTCGGCGACCATGCCTACAAGCTTTCGGTGTCGTCGACCAAGTCGATGCACGCCCATTGCCTGGGCGCATCGGGTGCGCTGGAGATGATCGCCTGCGTGATGGCGATCCGCGAAGGCATCGTGCCGCCGACGGCCAATTTTCGTGAGGCCGATCCCGATTGCGACCTCGACGTCACGCCGAATGTGCCGCGCGAGCGCAAGGTGCGCGCCGCGATCAGCAACGGCTTCGCGTTCGGCGGCACCAATGCCGTGCTGGCCTTCAAGGCCGTCTGAACGCAAAGGCCGGGCGCGCGATCTGCCCCAAGCAGGCCGTTCCGTTGACTGTTCGCGCGCAACGAAACCCTTGCACGCCATTGATCGTGCCGTGCGCCGCGTCTAATCCTTGGCCGACCCGCCAAAACCGCGCCGCTTGGCGCGAATCCTCATTCAGGAGTTTCCATGGCCGACCTGTCCGCCTTTCCGATCGCAACGCGTTGGCCGGCCAAGCGTCCGGATCAGCTCCAGCTCTATTCGGCGACAACGCCGAACGGCGTGAAGATTTCGATCGCCCTGGAGGAACTCGGCCTGCCTTACGAGCCGCATTGGGTCAACATCGGCCAGAACGAAAGCTGGACACCGGAATTCCTGTCGCTCAACCCCAACGGCAAGATACCGGCGATCATCGATCCGAACGGTCCGGACGGCAAGCCGATCGGCCTGTTCGAATCCGGCGCCATCCTGCTCTACCTCGCTGAAAAGACCGGCCTGCTCATGCCCATCGATGCTGCGCGCCGCTACGAGACCATCCAGTGGGTGTTCTTCCAGATGGCCTCGGTCGGGCCGATGTTCGGCCAGGTCGGCTTCTTCCACAAATTCGCCGGTCGCGAGATCGCCGACAAACGCCCTCTGGAGCGCTATCGTGACGAGTCAAAGCGACTGCTCGGCGTGCTCGACGGCCGGCTGAAGGGGCGCAAGTGGATCATGGGCAATGACTACACCATCGCCGACATCTCGCTGCTCGGCTGGGTGCGCAACCTGATCGGCTTCTACGAAGCCCGCGAACTCGTCGGCTTTGACGATTTCGTCAATGTCTCGACATGGCTGGAGCGCGGCCTGGCGCGGCCGGCGGTGCAGAAAGGCCTGACCATCCCCGCCAAGGGATAGCCGAACCAGCCTCCGAAGCGCGGCTATTTTGCCTTCGCTTTGGCTTTCGAACCGCCTTTGCCCATGACGGAAGCAGCGAGCGACGCAGCACCTCGGGCGGCGACCATGACCGCGCCGGCAGCGACGTTGGCCGTCGCCTTGGCCGTGCGCATCGCGCTGCCGCTCACGGAGTCGCTGGAGCTTGCGGGCTTCTTCGGCTTTGCGGCTTTCGGCGCGGCTTTCGCTGCGGTCGGCACCACTTTCTTCGGCGCTGCCTTGCCGAAGGCCGGCTTGGCGTCCTTCGAACGGGCTGTCATCGCCGGGCCGGCGCCGGCCTTGGATTGGGTCGCCTTGCCCTTGGCGGGCGCGGGCTTTCTTGCCTTGATTGCCATTGGACCGAATCCCTCTTTTGGCATAATTGCCGTGTCGGGATAACGGCCTGAAAGTCTTAAGGTTCCCCTTGCGCAATCCGTCGAATCAAGCGGAAAGGCCGATCACCAGATCGGCAGCCCGGCGCCGCGCGAGCACGCGTTCGATGTTGGGCAGGTCGTTGGACGCGATCCAGGCGCGCGCATCTTCGTCGGAGCGGCCATGTCCGTGCCAGCGCTCCATCAGGCGGCGCTCGAGTTCGTTGCGCGGCACGTCGACGAAGATCGAGAAATCGAACAGCGGCGCCAGCCGCGACCACGGCTCTTCGTCGAGCAGCAGGTAATTGCCCTCGACCAGGATGAACTTGGTTTCCGTGGCGACGATCGAGGCGGCGGCGCGCGACAGCTCCATGCTGCGGTCGAAGACCGGGATGGCGATATCGGCTTCGCCGGCCCGGATACGCTTCAGCAAGGTTTCGAAACCGGCAAAGTCAAAGGTTTCCGGCGCACCCTTTCGGGTGCGCAAGCCGCGCCGCTCGAGCACGGCGTCGTCATAGTGGAAGCCATCCATCGGCACGACTTCCGAAGCACCTTCGGGCAGCAGTTCATGCAGCCGCGCCGACAGCGTCGACTTGCCGGAGCCTGGTGGCCCGGCAATGGCCACGATGAAGCGGTTTGCCTTGCCGGCACGCTTGAAGATGGTGGCGGCGAGATGGGCGATTTCGGACATGAGAGCCTCTCTGGCAGGAGCTTCAAATCCACCATGTTCCGCATGATGATTTCGGCCACATCTTGGCGGCAGTTCACGGAAATTTCAAACCCTGCGGCCGCGCAATCCCATCAAGCGGGCGCAGGCTGGCCAATGCGCAGGAAATCGCTGTCGAAGGGAACCTCCCGCGTCGCGCCACCCGTCACCAGTCGTATGCGGCCATCCGCCGTCGTGATCGCCTGTGGCGGCTCGCCGCCGGCCAGCGGAATGGCGCCGATGACATGGCGAAAGGACACGCTTTGGCCTTCGCCCAGTGCAAAGGCGGTCGCGACCCCTTCGCGCTTCAGCCAGTTGTCGCCGATCGAGGCGGCATGGCCGACGGCGGCGCGGCCATCCTCGATGCCGAGCACGCCCAGGTGGCGACCGCTCCAGGGCGCGTAGTCGCGCCCGCCATTACTGAGCCACAGCATGGTGATCGGCAGTTCGGCCGGGTTCTTCAGCACCAGCACCAGATCGTCTTCGGCCTCTCGTGCAAGCGCGGTCCAGCCCGGCCCGCCATGATCCGCCTCGACCAGCGTGAGGAAATCCTCGCGGCGGTCGTCCATGCGGTATTCCGTCAGGTCGAGCGTACCGCCGCCGGCGGCGGGGAATTGGCTGAGATCGGCGGATCGTGCCGGATAGGCCAGCAGGAAGCGGCCGCGCGCGGGATCCGGCTCCAGCGGGTCGTCCAGCGTCGCCGCAAACCGCTTCGGCGAAAAGGCCAGCCTGCCGCCGCCCGTCATCGCCGTCATCGGGTGATGCGCGACCGAGATGGCACCATGGCCGCCGGAAAACGCATGCTCCTGGTAGAGGAAGGGATGGCCGTCGCGCAGCGTCAGGATCTTGTCGACGCTGGCACCCATCACCTTGTGCCGCAGGCGGTAGACCGCGCGCCAGCCATCATCCGTCGCGGCACTTTCGGCGATGTCCCAGGCGCTGTTGGCCGGCCAGCCATGCAGCGGCGCTTCCTCGACATCGCTGCGCGAAAACGGCGCGCAGAGAAAATCGCCGGACAGCCGAACCGTACCTTCCGGCAAATTGTCCGGCAGCGTCTCATTCGCATCGACCCAGGGCGCGCGGTGCAGCGGCTTCAGCTGCCGCCCACCACCCTCGACGACCATGTCGGCGATGTGGCCGACCGTGAGGTCGAGCGAAACCGAAATTCCTCGGGCCTTGATGGTCTGGATGGTCATTGCGCTCTCACCGATTCTGCAGGCGCAAACTGGCCTGTTCGGCGGTGGCTGCGCAAGCACCGCAATCGGCATTTTTGCATCAGAATGAGGGTGGCGACTAATCGCCGAACGTCGGCGCTGCCCCCGCTCCGCCTCGCTACGCGAGGCACCTCTCCCCCGCTTTGCGGGGGCGAGGAACCCAAATTCTGCAAGGCTGGCCGTCGAAGTTGGCGGTTCCTCGCCCCACGAAAGTGGGGAGAGGTGGCTCGGCGAAGCCGAGACGGAGAGGGGAATGGCGCTGCCGCCTCCTACTGCCGCTTGTATTCCCGCACCGGCGACTTGGTGCCGTCGGTGTAGGTGACCTGCACCGACATCGATTTCACGCTGTCGGCGACCTTGAAATAGGGCTGGTAGTCGTAGGGGATGGCGTAAGGGTCCTTCTTGTCGCAACGCGGCATCTTGATCTCCTTGTCGAGCGCCGCGCCGTTCAGGCTGTAGTGCACCTGTTTGATGGCGCAGCGGTAGGACAGCATCTGGGTGAAATAGACCAGCCCGTGATTGCCGCTGGCATCGAAGGCGATCCACGAGGTCCAGAACTGGTCGAGGATCTGCTTGTTGCCCTGCTGGAGTGCCGCCTCCGGGTCGAAGCGGATGTCGAACGGGCCGGTCTCGCGGCCCCTGATGTCGAGATATTTGATGGCGATGATGCCGGCCACGGTGCTGTCGGGCATCTCGAAGCTCGGATTGGCCATCGGCTTGCCGGTCGTCTGGTCGTTCATGGCCAGAAAACCGGTGTCGGTGAACGGACCGCTGTTGCCCATGCGCCAGGAGATGGCGGTCGCCGGCTCGGGCAGCGAGATGGTCATCGACCAGCCCTGGTTGGAGCGCATCGGCGTCAGCGAAGGCACGAAGCGGGCGGGATCGAGCACGTCGGCAAGCGCTGCCAGCCGGCTGCGGCTGCGGTCCAGCCAGTCGGCCAGCTGCGTCTGGTCGACGAAATATGTGAGCAGCCCGCCATCCTTCTCGTAGGACGTGAACTTGGTCAGCGCCTTGGCCTCGTTGCGCTTGTCGGCCAGCGTCTGGGCGCCGAGCCGGTCTTCCGAAAACTCCTGCGCCAAAAGGAAATAGGCCGGCGCGAAATCCGCGTTGGCGGCGATGAAGGCGTTGAGCTTGTCGAGACGCTGGGCGTCGTCGAACTGCTGGATATGCACCAGCTTGATCGACAGCGCCTTGCCCTTGTCGGCAAGCGCGCCGAACACTTCGCGGGCGCCGGCCTTGCCGTCCTGCACCCGAAGCAGCGTGGCAAAGCGCGTGTAGGGATCGATGGCGTCGACATCGAAGCCGGCAAAGGCAAGGTAGGAGCGCCGCGCGTTGAGCATGTCGCCGGACAGCTCGTATACGCGGGCATTGTGGTAGAACTCGTCCGGCCGCTTCGGCTCGGCGATCGCCCCGCCTTGTACGGCCAAGGCGGCAAAGCCCTTGGCAATGGTGTCGATCGAGGCGGCGATCTGCTGCGTCGTCGCTTGCAGCTTCTCGGTCTGGGCCTGCTGCTGCGCCTGGCCGGCGGCCAGCGTCTCGTTCTGCTTCTTCACCTCGTCGGTGGTCTTTTGCACTTCCGCCGTCTGCTGCGTCTGCTGCTGCTGTGCTGAGGCGATCTCATCGGTCTTCTTCGCCACCGTGTCGGTCGACTGCTTGAGCTGTTCGACCGTCTTCTGCGTCTGCGTGACGGTCTGCTCGATCTTGGCCACTTTTTCGGACACGATTCCTATCGACTGCTGCAGCCCGGCAATGGCCGGCACCAGGCTTGCGATCACCCCGTTCTGGGCGTTGGTCTGCTGCTGCAGGCCGTAGACGCCGCCGGCGACGGCCGCCGCTGTTGTGGCGAAGATCAAGGCCGGCAGCGCTCTGGCCGCCAGCACCAGCCTGAGCACGATGGCAATGGCGATGATGATTGCGGCCACCGCGGCGATCAGCGCGATATAGGCGGCGAACGGCGCCAGCGGATTGAGGATGTCGGATACGGCACCCCCGATAAAGGCGACGCTGCCGGCCCATTTGCCGGTGCGGCTGAGCGATGCCCTGATAAGCGAGGGCGCAGCGCCCCCGGCCCCGATATTCGTCATGCCAAGCCCCCAAGCCCTGAGATACCACGCCCCTTCCCACGGGAAACGCGGCCCTGGCAAGGAAAGACACGGGAAAACCGGCGTTTTCGGGGCGGCCGGCAAGCTTGCGAGGCTCGACAATCCTGGGACTGTCGGCCATTAACCAAATGGACGCATCACTTGCGTTACGTTAGCTTCGTCTTATCTCCGCAACAGCCGACCCCAGAACAGTCCAGCCCTTGTCCAATACCCTTCCGCTCATCCAGAGAGTTTTTGCGGCACTCGCCCTGCTGGTGCTGCTTGCCGGCTGCGCCACGACGCCGCCCGACAGCGTGCTGGCCGTGCCGGCGCCGGCGCAGAAATATGCCGCTATCGTCGTCGACGCCAGGACCGGCAAGCAGCTGTTCGAAGTCAGCTCGACGGCGCAGCGCTATCCGGCCTCGCTGACCAAGATGATGACGCTCTATCTGCTGTTCGATGCTCTGGAGTCCGGCCGCGTCACCAAGCAGACGCAGATCCCGGTGTCGGACCATGCCGCCTCGCAGCCGCCGACCAAGATGCGCTTCCGGCGCGGCGAGAGCATCGACGTCGATTCGGCGATCCGCGCCATCGTCGTCAAATCGGCCAATGACGTGGCGGTGGCGGTCGGCGAATATCTCGGCGGCTCGGAGGATCAGTTCGCCGCCATGATGACATCCAGGGCGCGCCAGCTCGGCATGACCAGCACCATTTTCCGCAACGCGTCGGGCCTGCCCGACGACAGCCAGATGACGACGGCGCGCGACATGGCGGTGCTCGGCATGGCGCTGCGTCAGCGCTTTCCCCAGCAGTTCCACTATTTCTCCGAAAGCGACTTCATGTTCCGCGGCCGGCTGGTGCGCGGCCACAACGACATGCTTGGCCGCGTGCGCGGCGTCGACGGCATCAAGACCGGCTACATCAGGGCCTCGGGCTTCAACATCGTCACCTCCTACAACGCCGACGGCCGCAATCTGATCGTCGTGGTGATGGGCGCCGACTCAGCCCGCCAGCGCAACGACCATGTCGAAGCGCTGATCCAGCGGAGCCTGTCGCCGACCATGGACGGCGCCAAGACGAGGCTGATGTTCGCCGAGCAGTAGTGGCCGCGGCGCGGTTCGCGTCTGGGCGCACGGCGACGGATAGGAATTTTTTCTTGACTCGGTGAGGGCAGCTAAGCTACTGTTTTGGGTATGGTGCTGAGTCGCGCCAATTGACCACTGGAAACGTGACCCGCCCGCAAGGCGGGTTTTTTGTTGCCCGCCGCCGTGCAGAACCTTGCGCACGTTGGCGGGACGGCACCCCCCTCTGTCCTGCCGGATGTTCGTCGCTTGGAAAGCCAAGCAATTGGCTTTCCGCCCGCTGCGCGGACCGCTCCTCAACCCCCGCAAGGGGGGAGATCAGCGGCTTCGGCGCTACGCTCACTCATGTGACGGTGGAAATTGGCGAAAGCCGGGATGACAGCCAATCTCCCTCCTTGCGGGGGAGATGTCCGGCAGGACAGAGGGGGGTGATTGGCGCTAACATCGGACAAGTTCTTCACCGCAAGCGACAGCTTATGGCATGGCCCTCCGGTCTTCGCTCCCGCTCCGCCCATGGATGACGAAGTTGGGCAATCTCAACCTCGCCCTGAGCCTGCGAAGAGTGGACTGCCGGCAGCATCGAAGCCCATCGCCTCCTGCCCTCGATCAAAAACACTTGTAGTCCCACGAAAATCCGTCGCGATGCTGGCGATGTTGCGGCATACGTCGCCCAGCACCCTCAGGAGCCCGCATCATGAGCACCGTCCCCAAAACGCCCGAGCAGGCGGAAGACAACCAGCACGACAGCGGCGGCGAATATTTCGAGGCGCCGATCATCGGCGAGCTGGAGGCCGATCCGGTGTCGGACGAGCACTTCGACACGCCCGAAGTGCCGGACTCCGAACCATCAGCTCCAGGCCCCCAACGCGGCAAGCCGAAGAAGAAACCGTCGGCGATATCGGGCCGGAAATTCCGCAAGCGCGATCTCGTGCGCATCGACACGTTGCGCCCGAGCCTCGCCGACCGCATTCGATCGGATCATCCGGACCTGCCGGCCGGCGCCCGCATCACCCGTGCCGAGCTCGGCCGCTACCGCATGCGCTACATGGAGGAGCTGCTCCAGCAGGAGCACGGCGAATTCTCCGAGCTTGACCGCCAAGTGGTCGAATCGATCGCCAGGCAAGACACGATTTCCGAAAACTCGGAGGAGGAGTTCGAGGAGCACCGCACATTCGCCGACCGCGTCTCCGACAACATGGCGTCCTTCGGCGGCAGCTGGTGGTTCCTGATCTCGTTCGGCAGCGTGCTTCTGGTGTGGATCGGCATCAACCTGATCGCGGGCATGAGCAGCGCCTTCGATCCCTATCCCTTCATCCTGCTCAACCTGCTGCTCTCCTGCATTGCCGCCATCCAGGCGCCGATCATCATGATGAGCCAGAGGCGGCAGGAGTCCAAGGACCGCCTGCGCTCCTTCAACGACTACCGCGTCAACCTCAAGGCCGAGCTCGAAGTGCGCCATCTGCACGAAAAACTCGACTACCTCATCTCGCGCCAATGGACGCGCCTGGCCGAAATGCAGCAGATGCAGCTGGATGCGATGCACGAACTGACGGGGGCCAAAAAGGCGAAGCGGACGGTGCGCGGCCGGCGGACGGTGAAGAGTGAGGGTGAGTAGAGGTCCGCGCAGCGGACGAAAAGCCAATTGCTTGGCTTTTCGAACTACGAACGCCCTGAGCCTGCGAAGGGCCGACGCGGCGCGACCCTGGACGCATCGAGCCAAGTCGCTGCGCCATTCTCCAATTGCCCGTTGAAGCCCGCGCCTGCTTCCGCTAAGAAGCCGTGACTTGCCGGTTCACCGGCTGGTTCGTTTTCCGGATCACCGGGAAGCACCCGTAGCTCAGCTGGATAGAGCGCTGCCCTCCGAAGGCAGAGGTCACAGGTTCGAATCCTGTCGGGTGCGCCATTTTCTTATTTTATTTCAAAGGACTTCTTGTCTCCCTGGCGAGTCGGCTGCGCGGCGCCAGGCGCCGCGTAAGCATTCGAGGCTGGCTTGCGACCAATTAGGGTGATGCGACTTGGTGTAGTTCTCCCCTGGTTTCCGTTCATTCTCTGCGGATTGACCATCCGACGATCCAGCGGCGTTATTGAGCGTTGCCCACAAGGGCAGCACTCATGCTGTTCGATTCATAGTGAGTTTGGACAGGGAAACGGCAGAAATGGTCGCGTTGCGGGCCTTCGGAAAGTTAGGCCGGAAGCGGATTGGCAGCTTCGAGGCTCGGATGATCAGAAGGGGACCTTCAGGCTGCTTGGGCGCATCGATGGGGCCTGACACGAGCCGGGCGTTCCCGCTTACGCAACAGTGTCGTGTAAATGTGAAAGCGGAGGAGACGGCAGCCAATGTTCGGACCGTCCGCCTTGCGGCCGTCACAATGGACTACCGGCTTACAACGACGGTGGAGCACCCGCTTGCGCGGAGAATAGACGCTCGAGGTTTGCCGGGCGCTCTCGGCGCGCGTCGCCAGCCATAAGCCGTCATTCTGACTAGAGCAAAAGGTCGCGATCGCAAGGGAGCACAGCCCACAGCGTGTCATCGCCCCGTCCGTGCCATCGCGTAAGATATGCAGACCAGCGCCCAAAATGCAGGTGAAGTAGCAATAGGTACGCTATTCCACCCCCTCGACTGCGACGCTTCCATAGTGCGCCCACCTTCAGTCGGTCGCCACGAGGGTTGTTGGTGAAAAGGAGAAAGATATCCGGATTGGAACCGGCGGATTCGAGCATGGCTTCTCCTGTCACTTCCAATTCGAAAGCAGGTGTTGCGATCTTCCCCTTCAACGAATGCCCGTCGATGTTAATGTAGTTGTTGCTGGGCTTGCGCATTGCAGCTGTTCCTCAGATCACTATGCCGTTCGAGGGACAGCGATCCGCCCGAAGCGCTCGACCTCCATCCGTTTAGGAAACGAAAGACCCGGAGATGGCTGCGGGCGCGCTGCATCCGATTTCGGGGCATCTTCGCCCAATGCGTCCGCATTCCGCCGACCACGCAAGATGTTCAATCGATGGGGTGCAAAACTCTGTGGAGGAAATCCTGGGTGCGCGGGTGCTTCGGATTTGTCAGCATCTCTTTGCTCGCGCCTTCTTCGACAATGACCCCGCCATCGATGAAGAGGACCCGGTCGGCTACTTCGCGGGCGAACGCGATTTCGTGTGTGACGATCACCATTGTCAGACCGCCCTCAGCCAGATCCCTCATGACCTTAAGCACGTCGCCCACCAGCTCGGGATCGAGGGCTGAAGTGGGTTCGTCAAACAAAATTGCCCGCGGCTGCAACGCCAGGGCGCGGGCAATGGCCACACGCTGTTGCTGTCCGCCTGA
The DNA here is from genome assembly GCF_040321125.1 of Mesorhizobium sp. M0518. Lineage (NCBI taxonomy): Bacteria > Pseudomonadati > Pseudomonadota > Alphaproteobacteria > Hyphomicrobiales > Phyllobacteriaceae > Mesorhizobium > Mesorhizobium sp. M0518. Next base: position 34,622 of record NZ_JAMYQY010000008.1, on the reverse strand, counting down.
CAGCTGTTGCGGGTAGGCGTTTGCCTTGTCCGCCAACCCGACTTGGGTCAGGAGCTTGTGGCCGCGTTCCTCCGCGGTCGATCGAGCCTCCTTCTTCACGTAGATCGAGCCCTCCACGACATTCTGTATCACTGTCCGATGGGGGAACAGGTTGAATCGCTGGAACACCATTGCGATTGAATCGCGAACCCGTGAGAGCGACCTCGTACTCTGATCTACGGGAATGCCGTCAACGGCTATCTGGCCTTTCTGATATGTCTCCAAACCATTGATGCAACGAAGCATGGTGGATTTGCCCGATCCGGACGGGCCGATAATGCAGACGACTTCCCCCTTGCTGATCGTTGCATTGATCCCTTTGAGCACCTCATGATGCCCGTATGCTTTATGCACGTCCTGAAAGTCTATCATCGCATGACTCCCTCTAGTGCCTGCCGGTCGACATGCGATGCTCCAGCCACCGATTGAACAACATCAGTGGCCCGCACATCACGAGATACAAGAGGGCGAGCAGGGTGAAAACGGTTGTGTTCTGAAAGGTCGACGCAGCAAGCAGCTTGCCTTGAAGCGACAGTTCGCCAACGGTGATCGTGGAGGCAAGGGAGCTATCCTTCAGCATCATGACCGTGGTGTTGCCGTAGGACGGAAGAATGATTTTGATCGCCTGGGGCAGGATGACCCGCCGCATCATAAGTCCGTAGGACATGTTGAGCGACTGGGCCGCCTCGATCTGCCCTCGATCGACAGCCTGTATACCGGCGCGGAAATCCTCTGCCTGGTAGGACGAGTAGGCAATTCCGAGACCGATTATCGCCGCTTGAAGCGCGGTCAGTTCCACACCGATCTCCGGCAGGACAAAGTAGATGTAGAAGAGCTGGACGATGATCGGAATGCTTCGGAGAACATTGACGATCGTTGCGCCGCAAGCGCTTACGAACCGGCTGTGGGAAAGCCGCATGATTGCCCACAGCAGTCCCAAGGCCGTCGAGAGCAACAGAGAGCCCAGTGTGACGAGAATGGTGTTTTTGATACCGACAGCAAGGATCGGTAGGAATTCGATCGAATCCTGAAGAAAGGCGGTCATCGCAAACCCCTGAATGAACAGCTTTGCGGAGAAGCTCCGCAAAGCTGCCGGAATGAAAAGCGTTAAACGGTTCCTATTTCAGGTTCCATTTTGCGGTCAGCTCATCGAGCTTGCCGTTCGCCTTCAGCTTCACCAGAGCGTCGTCGATGCTTTTCAAAAGTTCTGGCTTGTCTTTTGGGATACCGATGCCGATCTCGCCCGGAACCACCGGCTTGTAGGTCTTCACGAGTTTGACGTTGGGAAACTGACCTTTCGCCAGAAAGTACGACATGATCGGATAGTCAGCGAAGCCGGCTTTGATCCGCCCTGCATTCACATCCTGCATCATGTTCTGGACCGTATCGTAGACTTTCACTTCGCTGAAGATGTTGGCCTGCTGAAGCGGTGCGACGTAGAGCGTGCCCAACTGGGCGCCGACGGTTTCTCCCGGCAGTTCATTAAAGGACGTATAGTCCTTGTTGTCGTCTTTGCGCACGATCATGCCTTCACCGTAGCCGAAGATGGGGTCGGAGAAGTCAATGACCTTCTGGCGCTTCGGCGTGATGTACATCGCCGCCGAAGTCAGGTCGATCTTGCCGGACGTCAGCGAGGAGATCAGTGCGGAGAATTCCATAGGCTCCACGGTCACCGCGAAACCGGCCTCTTTTCCGACGGCCTTGATGACATCAACCATGAAGCCGTCAGGCTGATTGGTTTTCGGATCGACGAAGGAGAACGGAAGACCGTTGGCTTCCGTGCCGACTTTCAGTGTGGATTGAGCCTGAGCGCTTCCCGCTCCCAGCGCGGTGAACAGCATGAAGGCGGCAGCAATTGTCGTGCGTATCATGGTTTCCCTCTTGTCATTGTTGCGGATCGTGAGACGTGGACCTGGATAGAAAGGCGGCATCGGCCCTGGGCTCGCCTTCATGGAAAATGATAGTCAGCAGCTTTGCGTGTGAACCTCCGGCGTTTGAACTTGGATGTTGCTGTGACAGCCCGTTCGCTTGGCGATGCGCTGGCAAAACTCAGGTAGTCTGCCTGCATTCGCCCGGTCGAGAAGCTATCGACTGAACCAAACCACCACCGCCAGGCCGGCAACGGCGAACAGCACATAGAGAAGTGCAGCAATCGCCTGCCCCTTGCGCGAAAACTTCGGAGGGCTCTCAAACTCAGGGGGTAGAATCCTCTGCTCCATGACCCGACCCTTCAGATGCCCCCAAAATGCAGCGTCTTCAGCTCGAGGAATTCTTCCAGTCCGTGATGCGACCCCTCTCGTCCAAGCCCGGATTCCTTGATTCCACCGAATGGGGCAGCCGTGGTTGATACGGACCCGGCATTGATGCCGACCATCCCGAACTCGAGCGCCTCGGCCACGCGGAAGGCGCGCGCGAGATCTCGCGTGTAGAGATAAGATGCGAGCCCGAACGGCGTATCGTTTGAGATATCGAGGGCTTCCTCTTCGCTTGAGAAGCGGAAAAGCGGCGCCACTGGGCCAAAGGTCTCTTCGCGCGCGATCTTCATGTCGACCGTGGCGCCTTTTAGCACCGTCGGTTCATAGAAGAGACCAGAGCGCAGTTTGCCGCCGAGGACGATCGTTGCACCTTGTGATGTAGCGTCGTCGACATGCTGCTGGATCTTGTCAATTGCGGCTTGGTTGATCATCGGGCCGATGGTCGTTCCGTCCACAAGCCCGTCGCCAACGGCAAGCTTGGAAGTTGCCGCGGCCAACTTGTCCGCGAAGGCGTCATAGACGCCGTCCTGCACCAGAATTCGGTTCGCGCACACGCAAGTCTGGCCGCCGTTGCGGAATTTGCTGATCATCACGCCGGCAACTGCCGCGTCGAGATCGGCATCGTCGAAGATCAGGAACGGCGCGTTGCCACCCAGTTCGAGCCCGACCCGCTTGACGGTCGCAGCGCACTGCTCCATCAAAATTTTGCCGACCCGCGTCGAGCCTGTGAAGGTCAGCTTCCGGACGACCGGGCTACGTGTCAGTGCCCCTCCGATCTCAGCCGGCTGGCCGGTCACGATATTGATGACGCCCTTGGGAATTCCCGCACGCTCAGCAAGCACGGCAAGTGCCAGCGCGGAAAAGGGGGTGGCTTCGGCCGGCTTGATGACGATGGTGCAGCCTGCAGCGAGGGCCGGCGCAGCCTTGCGGGTGATCATGGCATTGGGGAAATTCCAAGGCGTGATTGCCGCAATGACGCCAATTGGATGCTTTTGGACAATGATGCGCCCGTCAGCCGAAGCCGCGGGGATTGTCTCGCCGTAGATGCGGCGGGCCTCTTCCGCGAACCATTTTACGAACGAGGCTCCATAGGTGATTTCCCCGCTGGCTTCTGCAAGCGGCTTGCCCTGCTCCAACGTCATGATCCGCGCGAGATCTTCCCTGTTTTCGATCATGAGATCGAACCAGCGCTCCAAAAGAGCCGCTCGTTCGCCAGCGGTTTTCTTGCGCCAGGATTTGAATGCAGCGTCCGCTGCCGCAATTGCAACATCGGTTTCCCCAGCACCGCAGTTCGGGACGTTGCCGATTATTTCGCCAGTTGCGGGGTTGTCGACCGCAAAGGTGGCCGCGCTTTTGGCTCCCACCCAATTTCCGCCGATGTAGCAAAGTTCGGTAAAAAGCGAGGGATCTTTCAGTCGCTGCGCAATGGTCATTGGGCTCTCCAAACCTTTGCGCCAATCTTCACCCAGCCGCGCGGCACAATCTGCTGAAACAGCCCCCCAGCTTGATAGCAAAGCTCAAAGAGGTCTCCCTGTTCCGGCTGATTTAGCCGCGATGAGCATTCACAATCACGCTGAACGAACGAGGATTGCCAGCGAACGAGGATTGCCATGGAAAAAACTCAGATCGTCTATGACGATTTTGCGAAAGTTGACATCCGGATCGGTCGCGTCCTGGCAGTGTTGCCGTTCGAGCGCGCGCGGCAGCCGGCTTATAAAGTTGAAGTCGATTTCGGCCCGCTCGGCCGGAAGTGGTCAAGCGCTCAGATCACCAGCTACAAGGCTGAGGACCTGGTGGGTCAGTTGGTGGCCTGCGTCATCAACATGCCGCCGCGCAACATCGCTGGCTTTAATTCAGAGATCCTAATTCTTGGAGCTCGCAATACCTCTGGTGAAGTCAAACTGCTGACGCCGACGCACCAAATCGAAATTGGCGAAGCAGTGTTCTAGAATCTTTCGTGGGCACCCGCCCCCAACGTGAAGTAGTGGTCCGAGGAACAAAGATGAGTGCAGAAACGGCAGACTTCATTGTCATTGGTGCTGGCATTGCTGGGGCTTCGGTCGCCTACGAGCTGAGCGTGCATGGCAAAGTGATCGTTCTCGAAATGGAGTCGTCGCCGGGTTATCATTCGACTGGCCGCTCCGCAGCCGTGATGTCGGAAAACTATGGCCCGGCGCTTTGGAGCCGGCTTGTCACCGCATCCCGCGCTTTCCTCGAGACGCCCCCGGAAGGTTTTACGGATGTCGCGCTCGTCACCCCCCGCGGCGCGCTGTTCCTTGCTCGCGATGGCGAGCAGGCGAAACTCGCCGCGCAGGCGGAGGAGCTTGTGAGCAGGGGCGCGTCAATCCAGCTAACCTCTTCCGAAGACGCTTTGCGCTTCTGCCCGGTTATCAGGACAAGCGAATTTGTCTCTGCGCTTTACGAACCGGACTGCATGGACATCGACACAAACGCTCTCCTGTCCGGCTATCTGAAAGTGCTCCGGGTGCGAGGTGGGCGACTGGTCACAAACGGCAAGGTCGTGACGTTGGAACGTTCGGGTGGCGTTTGGAGGGTATCCACGCCAAGCGGCGTGTTTGAAGCGCCTGTCGTCGTCAATGCTGCTGGAGGCTGGGTGCAGGAGATCGCGTCGCTTGCGGGCCTGCCCTATCGAAATGTCGTCCCATTTCGCAGGACCGCGGTTACTTTTGACCCCCCGTCGGGCAGTTCCATTCAGACTTGGCCGATGACGTTCGACGTCGCTGAGACATTCTATTTCAAGCCGGAAGCTGGGCGGATCATGGTGTCTCCCGTCGATATGGCGATGTCCGAACCCTGCGATGCGCAGGCGGATGAACTGGAAGTGGCGATCGCCATCGATAGGATCCACACCTACACGACGATGGAGGTTCGGACCGTAGCGCACAAATGGGGCGGTCTGCGGACATTCGCTCCTGACCATGAGCCGGTTATCGGACACGATGCCGAAGAGCCCAGCTTCATCTGGCTGGCGGGGCAGGGAGGTAACGGCGTGATGGGCGGTGCAGCCGCGGCACGGTTGGCGGCCAGCTTCGCGCTGAATGCCGAAATTCCCTCGGACATCGCCGCGTTGGGCATCACGGCAGAGAATGTGTCCCCAGGCCGTTCATGCGTCCTCGATGCGAGTGGGGACAAGCCTGTGGTCGGGACGTTTGAAACGGTCGAATGATTATCAGGTCGACGTGGCCCCGTCGGCCTGTCGAAGCCGACAATGTTCTGGGACTTTGTGCGTCACGCCTGTGCCCGAACACTCTCAGGAAAGGAATATGATCCATGTCTTCTAACCAGCGTAGTCAAGACGAACTGCTGACCGCTCGTGCAAACAATATTCCCAGGGGCTTGGCGACCGCACATCCCATCATCGTGGATCGCGCCGAAGGTGCCTACATTTGGGACATTGCAGGTCGTCGGTACCTCGATTTTGTTGGAGGTATTGGCGTGCTCAACGTTGGCCACAATCACCCCCGCGTGATCGCGGCGGTCCACGAGCAACTCAAGCGCGTCACTCACACAGCCTTCCAGGTCGCAGCGTATGAGCCCTACATTGTTTTGGCGGAGCGGCTCAATAAGCTGATCGGCAAGGGTGCAGCCTACAAAAGCGTATTCCTCACGACAGGTGCGGAAGCCGTGGAAAACGCCGTAAAAATCGCGCGCAGTTACACCAACCGTCCAGGGGTGATTTCCTTTCGCGGTGGGTTCCATGGGCGCACGCTGCTTGGAATAACCCTCACCGGCTTCGCTCAGCCCTACAAGCAGAACTTCGGCCCCTTTGCCGGCGAGATCTTCCATTCGGCTTATCCTGATATCTACCGCGGCATCACGACTGAAGGCGCGGTCGCCGCCCTTGAGGAGATCTTCGCCACCGAGATCGCACCCGATCGCGTCGCCGCCATTATCATCGAACCCGTGCAAGGCGATGGTGGCTTCCTGCAGGCTCCACCTGAGTTCCTGCGCGCGCTCAGAGAGATAACGCAGCGTCACGGGATCGTCCTCATCGCTGACGAGATTCAAACCGGCTTCGGTCGCACCGGAAAACTCTTTGGCTTCGAGCACGCAGGAATTCAGCCCGATCTGGTCACGGTCGCGAAGAGCCTGGCCGGTGGCTTCCCGATCTCGGGTGTCGTCGGCAAGGCTGAGATCATGGATGCGCCTGCTCCCGGTGGGCTCGGCGGCACATACGGTGGCAATGCGATCGCGTGCGCTGCGGCGCTAGCCGTCCTCGATGCATTCGAAGAAGACGGACTCATCGAGCGAGCAGCAACGTTGGGCACAAAATTATCGACGGCCCTCGATGCATTGAAATCCGAGCACGCCGATATTGGCGTAGTGCGTGGTATCGGTTTCATGCGCGCGATCGAATTCGTATCGGACAGCGTCACGAAGAAGCCCGATGCAGATCGTGCGCAGCAAGTCATGGAGCGTGCTCGCGAGCGCGGCCTCCTCGTGATCAAGTGTGGGGTCAATCGCAACATCGTTCGGTTCCTGGCACCTGTCATCCTCTCCGACGGAGAGCTCGATGAGGCTATTCGAATCCTCGCTGACGCGTTGAATGCCGACAAGATGTCTGCCGCCGCGTAGGCCTTCAATCGATCCCGTCCCTGAGTGGCGGACCGGAGACAACTTCTAGATTTGCCGGATCTCGGCTGGGGAAGGGTGGCTGTACGCCACCTTTAGGAGAAGACGCATGGGCGCGATATTTGTCGACTGTACTGAAGAACTGGCCCGCGTAATCAGAACCCGCGAGTTGCCAGTGCCCGACACGATCAAGATCAACGAAGGAAATCCTACGGAAGCCAACCTCGTGGCAATGTGCGCGCAGGCCGACGTGCTTCTCGTCGAGCACACGGTCGTTCCGCCAGCCGTTCTCGATGCTTGTCCCTCGATCCGGGCGATCATCTTCATGGGAACAGGAGCAGGAACATACGTCGATCTGCATGACGCCGCGAAACGCGGAGTGAAGGTTTACACCACACCCGGATACGGAGACAGATCGGTCGCGGAGCATGCATTCGGTCTGATGTTCTCGGCAGCGCGCAGAATAGCCGAGATGGACCGAAAAATACGTTCCGGGATCTGGTCGCCCCAAGGCGGACTCCAGTTGATGGGACAAAAGATTGCTGTGGTCGGCCTGGGCGGCATCGGCGCCTGCATGGCCGATCTCGCCGTCGGCATAGGCATGGAGGTCGCGGCCTGGAACCGCACTCCCCGCGATCACCGCGCCTTCGTTGCTGAGCTTGATGAAGCGCTGGAGAATGCCAACGTCGTATCGCTCCACCTGTCGCTCACGCCCGAGACCGCCGAACTGCTGAACGCTCGTCGGCTTCTGCTCCCGGCAAAAGGGTTTATTCTGGTCAATACCGCGCGCGCCGGTTTGGTTGAGGAAGCCGCAATGTTCCGGATGTTGGCCGAAGGGCAAATTGGACATGCAGCCCTGGATGTATTTCCCGAAGAACCCCTTCCTCCAGGCAGTCCTTATCTTTCGCTGAAGAATATTACGTTAACCGCCCATGCGGCCTACATGACGGACTCAGCATACAAGGAGCTGTGGCTCCGAACACTGAACGCTTATGGGAAGCTCTAAGCCGATCAGTCGATCTGTTTGGATTGGTACCTATAAGTTCTTATCGGAGTGACAGGCAAATGAAGATCCTTGTGCCCGTGAAGCGGGTTGTGGATGCGAACGTCAAGGTTCGCGTCAAGGCTGATGGTTCGGCGGTGGAACTCGCCAACGTCAAGATGGCGATGAACCCGTTCGACGAAATCGCGGTGGAAGAAGCAATCCGGCTGAAGGAAGCCGGCAAGGCCGAAGAGATCATCGTCGTGTCGATCGGCCCGCAGCAGGCGCAGGAAACCCTCCGCACCGCGCTCGCCATGGGCGCCGACCGCGCTATCCTGGTCAAGACCGACGAACAGACCGAGCCGCTCGGCGTCGCCAAAGTGCTGAAGGGCGTCGTCGACGCCGAACAGCCCGGCCTCGTCATCCTCGGCAAGCAGGCGATCGATGACGACAGCAACCAGACCGGCCAGATGCTGGCCGCCCTGCTCGGCTGGGCACAGGGCACCTTCGCCTCCAAGGTCGTGCTCGACGGCGACAAGGCCAAGGTGACGCGCGAAGTCGATGGCGGCCTGCAGACGGTGGAACTGAAGATGCCGGCGATCATCACCGCCGACCTTCGCCTCAACCAGCCGCGCTACGCCTCGCTGCCCAACATCATGAAGGCCAAGAAGAAGCCGCTCGACGAAAAGAGCCCGGCCGATTACGGCGCCGACGTCAAGCCGCGCCTGAAGGTGCTCAAGACCGAGGAGCCGAGCGGCCGCAAGGCGGGCGTCAAGGTCAAGAGCGTCGCCGAACTGGTCGACAAGCTCAAGAACGAAGCCGGCGTTTTGTAAGGAAATCCGATGAGGCCGGCCTGCAAACGGCCGGTTTCTCCGCTTCCGGTGCTCACGTACAAAAGTACGCTCCGCTCCGGTTCTCGAAACCAACCGCTTTCGACTCGGCCTGATCGGATTTCAGGGAGTCTCGAAAACGAAAGTCAGGAATATCATCAATGGCTATTCTTCTGATTGCAGAACACGACAACGCCAGCCTTTCCGACCAGACCGCCAAGGCGCTCTCGGCGGCCCTGCAGATCGGTTCGGACGTGCATGTGCTGGTTGCCGGCAAGGGCGCCAAGCCGGCAGCGGACGCTGCCGCCAAGCTCAAGGGCGTCAGCAAGGTGCTGCTGGCCGAGGCCGACGAACTGGCTGAGCGCCTCGCCGAGCCGCTGGCGGCACTCGTCGTTTCGCTGGCCGGCGCTTACGACACCATCATCGCGCCGGCGACCTCGTCGGGCAAGAATGTCACGCCGCGCGTGGCAGCGCTGCTCAATGTCGCGCAGGTGTCGGAAATCATCGAGGTGGTTTCGCCCGATACCTTCAAGCGGCCGATCTATGCCGGCAACGCCATCCAGACGGTGCAGTCGAGCGACGCCACGAAGGTCATCACCGTGCGCACCGCTTCTTTCCAGGCGGCGCCCGAAGGTGGCTCGGCCGCGGTCGAGACCGTCAAGGCAGCGGCCAACCCCGGCCTGTCCACCTTCGTCGAGAACAAGCTGTCGGAGACCGACCGTCCGGAGCTGACCTCGGCCAAGACCATCATTTCGGGCGGCCGTGCACTCGGCTCGGCGGAAAAGTTCCAGGAAGTCATCCTGCCGGTCGCCGACAAGCTCGGCGCCGCCGTCGGTGCATCGCGCGCCGCCGTCGATGCCGGCTATGCGCCCAACGACTGGCAGGTTGGCCAGACCGGCAAGGTCGTCGCCCCCGACCTCTACATTGCGGTGGGCATCTCCGGCGCCATCCAGCATCTGGCCGGCATGAAGGACTCGAAGGTCATCGTCGCCATCAACAAGGACGAGGAGGCGCCAATCTTCCAGGTCGCCGATTACGGCCTGGTCGGTGACCTGTTCGTCATCCTGCCTGAGCTGCAAAAGGCGCTGTGAAACGACAATGACCGAGGTGAAAGAGCTCCCGAACGCGACGCATGGATTTCGGGTGTGATCATAAGGGTGACCAGACCAGCTGCCCAACCGGGCGCGACGTCGCGTTCGCCTGTCTTCGGTGCCCAATATTAGCGACAGGATAACGAGCGGGTGCATCTGCCTGGGGGCGACAGCGGCGTCCCCGGCGATGGCCGCTGACTTGATAGGCTAGCTTTGGTAAATTGCGAATATCGTTGCCGATCACGGCTGATGAAGGCGAGAAATCGGCAGCGCGGTCCTCGACAAAGAGCAGAGCGCCTTCAGAGCTAGGGCCTGCGGCGCTTAGAAAGAGTCTGCAATAGGTTCGACTCGTCCGTGATCCCATTCTGGAAAGCGATGACGATTTCCTCAGCGAGGACTTCCCTCTGTTCCATGTCTTTTTGGGCCAGCCGGCCCTCATTGCATAGTTGGTCGAACACCCCGCTGGAGTAAGTCCAGATCAGCGGGCTCAAATACACCGCCGTAACGTTGCATTGGCATTTGCCGCCCTCATACGGCTTTGATGTAGGATTATCTCACATGATGTTTGATGCGAAGGAATTTCAAACCCACTACCGAGAAGCGCCTCGGGGGAAGCAAAGACATCCAGGAATGGACTCGTGCGGGACTGGATGGAGATATCGCCCGGCTGAATGCTGCGCTGAAGATCGCCGTGTCTTTTTGGAGCAGCAACGAAGTCGCGATGCTCTCATCCGCTCTAGAATTCGGCTTTCTTAAACCCCCTCTTGCATCTCCTGAAGAATGGCTTCGGTCAGGTTGCGCTCGACCTTTGAAGGCGCTCCGTTGCGGCTCCGCAGGACATGGCACACCTGGGGCAAGTGCGGGAGATCCGATTTAAGTTCTTCAAGTCCGTCCACAAGGTTGCGACGGCTCAAGAGCCCGACGCCGAACCCGTTGCGGATTCCTGCCCTCACACCCTCACTGCTTGGGCACTCAAGTACGACGTTAAGCGAGCGTCCGGTGTCGACCAGGTGGCGCATCGCCGCCAACCTGTAGAAGCAGTTCTTGTCGAAAGAGACAAACGGGATCGTCCGATCGAAGGTGATCGGATGATCAGTCGCCCGTACCCAAAGAAGATCCTCCCGCCACAATTCGATGTCGTTGGGTTCCTTGTCGTCCACGAAAACCTGTAAGATCGCGAGGTCGACCTCAGATGTTGTGAGCCAGAATTGAAGGACCAGGCTCTGCGCAACGCGTGCATTGAGCGAAACGTTCGGATGGATTCTTCCGAAGCGTCCGAGCACCATCGCAAGCTTCTTGCTTGCAGCATCCTCCGTCGATCCAAGGAGGATCTTGCCCGCCAGGTCAGAAGAGCGAAAATGCTGGGCGGCTTCGTCATGAAGTGCGATGAGCCGCTCGGCATAATGCAGCAGTCCTTGACCGTCAGAGGTCGGCAGAAAACCTCCGTCGCTCTTTATCAGGATAGGGCGCCCAACACGCTCTTCGAGGCGTGCCAGCTTGTGGCTGACCGCCGATTGCGTGAGGTTCAGTGATCTGGCCGCTCGAGTGACGCCACCAAGCTCCAACACTGCTTTGAACGTTCGGAGGGATTCGATATCGAGGCGCATATCACTTCATGACAAAAATTGCATCTTTGACTTGATCACGTCTTTCCATTCATGTCCAGCAATCCTGCTCTCAAACTCTGTTGTGCGAGCCTTACGCATAAAGGAATTCTTGCAAAAAGCTAAGTGGCAAGGTGATGGTCAACCAAGGCATCGGCTGCGGTCATAACCATGTTATGACAATATGTCATTGTTTAAATGAAAACATGTCAGTTTTGATTTCGGTGGCTTCGACTATGCTCATTCGCATTCCGATCTCAGAGCAAGGGTGCCCACATGAGCCTACGTGACCGAAAAATCCTTACCTTCGACGTCGTTGGCACGTTGATCGATTTCGAAGCCGGCTTGATCAATCACTTCCGCCCGATCGTCGAACGCGTGGGCCTCACCATTGACGATGCGACCATCCTGTCCCGTTTTGCCGCGGCCGAGGACAAGCAGCACCATCTCACTCCCGGCATTCCTTTCACGAACATGTTGCCCGATATCTATCGCACCATGGCCGCAGAACTCGGGTTGCCATCGTCCGAGACCGATGTGGCGGGACTTCGTCTCTCGATGGAGTTCTGGCCAGCATTTCCCGATTCCATCGCGGCGATGAAAGAGTTGCGCAAGCATTTCCGGCTTGTGGCTATGACCAATGCGGACAACTGGGCATTGGCGCACTTCTCGCGGACGCTGGAAGAGCCCTTCGACGACAAGGTCACGGCAGAGGACGTCGAAGTCTGCAAGCCAGATCCGCAGGTCTTTTCCTATGCACGGGGACGCAACAGCGAACTCGGCTATCGCCTGAAGGACTATCTGCACGTCGCCCAAAGCCAGTTCCACGATATCGGCGTCGCAAAGCGTCTTGGTTATCAGGTCTGCTGGATCGAGCGCCGCCAGGGTCAGGAAGGCTTTGGCGGTTCGCCGTCGGTTTCGGAAAAGACCACGCCCGATTACCATTTTGCCACCCTTGCCCAGCTTGTCGAGGCAGTCGAGAGCGGCAAATAAACGAGCTTTTGCCTCGCAGCCGGGGATCGGCGAGTTGTCGATCCCGACCGCTTTCAACTCGCAGATAATCACTCGTTGTCCCTGATCGAATCCGGCGACTTGTCGCTGCTCGAACCTGGGAGGCGCTGTCCAAAGGTGTCGGACTATGAACCTACCCACACAAGCACGCACTGTCATCGTTGGCGGCGGCATCATAGGCGCGAGTATCGCCTATCACCTTACCAAGCTTGGCTGGAGCGATGTCGTTCTGCTGGAACGCGGACAGCTGACGAGTGGGACGACCTGGCATGCGGCGGGCCTCGTCAATCAGTTACGCACCACCCACACGATGACCGATCTATGCCGATACGGCGCGACCCTTTTCAGCTCCCTGAAGGACGAAACCGGTCAGGAAACAGGGTTTCGCCGTACCGGAAGCCTTCCTGTAGCGCGTACGCCCGAACGGTTGACCGAAATTGCGCGTCTGATTTCGTTGGGCAAGACGTTCGGTGTCGAAGCGCACTTGTTGTCGCCGGCAGAAATCAAGGAGCGCCACCCCCTGGTCGATATCAGCAAGGTCGTCGGCGGCGCCTTCATTCCAGGCGACGGCTCGACCAACCCAATCGACACGACGCAGGCCCTCGTTAAGGGCGCACGTAGCCGCGGCGCCAAGATCCTGGAGGGGATCACGGTCACAGGCTTTGGCGTCGAGAAAGGCGCGATAAAGTCGGTCACAACCGACCACGGCACGATTACCTGTGACGTTGCCGTTCTTTGCGCGGGCGCTTGGACTCGCGACATCGGAAAACTGGCCGGCATCAACGTCCCGCTTTATGCGGCCGAGCATATGTACGTGATGACCGAGGCTCACAAGGACATTCAGCCCAATCTCCCCGTACTTCGGGACACGGACGGCTACATCTACATCAAGGAAGATGCCGGCAAGCTGCTCGTCGGCTCGTTCGAACCGAAGGCCAAGTCGCTGCCAATGTCCAAGCTTCCGGGCAACTTTCAGTTCGGAGAGCTTGGCGAGGACTGGGACCATTTCGAGCAGCCGATGGCAAACGCCATGGAACTTGTTCCGCTGATCGAGCAACTCGGTGTCCGTCATTTCCTCAACGGCCCGGAAAGCTTCACCCCGGACAACAAGTTCATCTTGGGCGAAGCTCCGAACGTGCGGAAGCTCTATGTCGCCTCAGGCTTCAACTCGCAAGGCATCTTGAGTTCCGCAGGCGTCGGCAAGGCCATGTCGGAGTGGATCGTTGAGGGTGAGCCGACGATGGATCTCGCCGAACTGGACATTGCTCGCTTCAACAATTTCGAAATCAACGAGCGGTTCCTGCACGACCGGATCTCCGAAAGCCTCGGCCTTCTCTATGCGATGCACTGGCCGCATCGGCAGTTCGAAACGGCAAGAGGCATCCGCGAAACCCCGCTTTATTCCCGTCTGAAGGAAAGGGGGGCTGTATTCGGTACCGCCGCCGGATGGGAGCGCGCCAACTGGTATGCGCGTGATGGCGTCAAGCCGGAATACGAATATTCGTTTGAACGTCAGAATTGGTTCGAATGCGTCCGTGCCGAACACGACGCCACTCGCAATGCCGTCACGGTGTTCGACATGTCCACCTTCGGAAAGACCTTCATCGAAGGTCCGGATGCCGAAGCTGAACTGCAGCGAATTTGTGCTAACAACATGGCCGTCCCACCTGGCAAGGTCGTCTACACGCAAATGCTGAACAGCCGTGGCGGCATCGTGGGCGACGTGACCTTCACGCGCCTGTCCGAGACCCGCTACATGATGGTGACCGGCGCTGCCACGCAGCCTCAGGACCTGACCTGGGTGAAGCGAAATCTACGGCCGGATTCTCGCGTCGTTGTGACGGACGTGACATCTGGATTTGCCGTTCTCTCCATCATGGGGCCGAAGTCCCGCGAGCTTATGCAGAAGGTTTCGCCGGCCGATTTCTCCAATGAGGCTTTCCCCTTCGGCACTGCGCGAGAAATTGAAGTAGGGTATGCCACAGCACTTGCCCAACGCATGACCTTCGTTGGCGAGCTTGGCTGGGAGCTCTACATGCCGACCGAGTTTGTCGGGCAGGTATTCGATCTGCTCGTCAAGGAAGGGGAACCGCTCGGGCTTCAGCTGGCAGGCTACCACGCCCTCGACTCGCTTCGCAGCGAAAAGGGTTACCGCCATTTCGGTAATGACGTAACGCCAGGCGACACGCCTCTGGAGGCTGGTCTTCAATTCGCGGTGTCGTTCAAGAAGGATGCGGACTTCATTGGCCGCGCGGCTCTCGAGCGGCAGAAGGCTGACGGCGTTACGAAGAAAGCGGCTTTCTTTCGCTTGGACGATGCCGGTCCGATCCTTCTTCATGACGAACCGATCTGGCGCGACGGCAGCATCGTCGGCAGAACCACCTCTGGCGCCTACGGCTACACCGTGGGCGGTTCGGTCGCGATGGGCTACTTGCCCGCACCGGCGGAGAACTGGTCTGACTGGCTTGCCAATGGCAAGTTCGAAATCGAACTTGCGGGCGTCCGTCACGCGGCCCAGGCGTCGCCTCGGCCCTTCTACGATCCCGACAACAGCCGCATCAAGATCTGACGCGAACAGGCCATTCCCCGATCCCACCCGAGGGGAGCTGAACAATGATGAAACACATGATTCTCACAGTGGTCTGCAGGTCCACTCGCGGCATTGTGGCCGCGATTTCCAGCTATCTCGCAGACCTGGGCTGCAACATCATCGATAGCTCGCAGTTCACTGATCTCGAAACCGGCAAGTTCTTCGTGCGCATATCCTTCATTTCAGAGATGGGAACGTCGCAAGCGGAGATCGAACAGAATTTCGCCGAGGTCGCTGCAAAATTCGGCCTGGACTGGAAGCTCCACGACGCTGCAGAGCGCATGAAGGTGCTTTTGATGGTGTCGCGCTTCGGCCACTGTCTCAACGACCTGCTTTACCGCTGGAAGATCGGCGCCCTGCCGATCGATATCGTCGGCGTCGTCTCCAACCACTTCGACTATCAAAAAGTCGTGGTCAACCACGATATCCCGTTCCACCACATCAAGGTGACGAAGGAAAACAAACTGCAAGCCGAGGCCCGCATCATGGATATGGTGGAGCAGAGCGGCGCGGAACTGATCGTCCTTGCCCGATACATGCAGGTCCTTTCCGATGACATGTGCAGCAAAATGTCCGGCAAGATCATCAACATCCATCACTCGTTCCTGCCGAGCTTCAAGGGGGCCAACCCCTACAAGCAGGCTTATGAGCGCGGCGTGAAGCTGATCGGCGCAACAGCGCACTACGTGACGGCCGACCTCGACGAGGGTCCGATCATTGAGCAGGATACGGCGCGCGTCACCCACGCCCAAAGCGCAAGCGACTATGTCGCCATCGGCCGCGACGTCGAAAGCCAGGTTCTTGCCCGCGCCATTCACGCTCATATCCATCATCGCACCTTGATCAACGGCAACCGCGCGGTCGTTTTCCCGGCAAGTCCGGGCAGCTATGCGTCCGCGCGGATGGGTTAGCAGGGAGCATGCGCGAGGTCGTGAACGGCAAGAACCTTGCCACCTCGCCTTAGCCTTTCGACGCGAGATGGAAACGGCTTTCGCGTGTCCGACTGATTGAATATGCATCGCTCTGCACTTCGCGTCGGCACGCCGAGGAACGCAACGCGGGATCCCGTCCGGTGCGACTGTGCTCCGGCGCGCAGATTCCAGTTTTCACCAAGCAGGCCATCCTGCATATGCAAAAGTCTGCTGATATGATTTGCGCGCAGGCATATCTCAGGAGTCGGGGATGAAAAGTCGTTCTGGATTAAAGGAACGCGAGTTCTCGGATTATCTGGCGAGAAGCTATCTGCCGGCAACGGACGCGGCCGCCTTCGACGCTATTGAAAAGGCGGCAGATCGGGTTCTGGAGGAAACCGGAATCCGGTTCCAGGATGACCCTGAAACAATCGATCAGCTGAGACAAATCGGTGGCATCGTTGATGGCGACATTGTGCGTCTCGACGGAGGCGCACTTCGCCGCATCATTCGACGAAGTGCACCGTCCAGCTTTCGGTTAAGAGCGCGGAACCGAAATCGCGATACGGTCATAGGCGGTCCCAAACATGCCGGTTTCGCTCCTGTCTACGGCGCGCCGGATGTTCTCCTGGAGAGTGGGGAGCGCGTCAAAGGCGTGCTCGACATCTATCGCCAGCTTGTCTCGATCGCTCATGAAAGCCCCGGTCTCACAAATACCGGACACATGATCTGCGTCATGGATGATGTGCCCGAGGCTTCCCGCCCCCTGGAGATGTTGCTCGCTCACCTAACGTGCTCTGACAAACCATTCATGGGCAGTATCGCCTCACCCGAGGTTGGGTTGGAGTATATCCAACTGACCGCGTCCGCCATCGGGCGACCGCCAGAAATTGGAGCTTGCAATCTCATCCACCTGGTCAACTGCACCCCGCCTCTGACCTATTGGGAAAACCCTTTGAAATGCCTACGAAGCATCGCACAGGCTGGCGAGGCTGCTATGATCTCATCATACATGATGATGGGTGCGACGAGTCCAGCCACGATCGCCGGCACTCTTGTTCAAGGCTATGCCGAAGTGCTCGCGGGCCTGGCACTTACACAACTTTGGCGACCAGGGGCGCCTGTCGTCATGGGCATTCTCGGCTGGCCATTCGATATGAGGTCCATGCTGCCGAACTTCGGTGATCCCGCTTCACAACTTATACAGTTGTATTCAGCAGAACTCGCTCGACGGCTTGGCGTACCGTCTCGCGGTGATGGAGCTATTACGTCCGCGAAGTTGGACGATGCACAAGCCGGAAGCGAGGGTGCGCGCGTTTTGGCGGCGTCGGTTATGTCCGGCGCGAGTTTTATCCTGCACAGCGCTGGTTGGCTGGAACAGGGGCGCTGCGTCTCCGTTGGCAAACTTCGACGCGACGCTGCGGCAATCGCCGAGACATATCTGCGAACGTTGATCGCCTGTGAGCCGCCCGCAGCGCTGGATAGTGCCATCGAAGCGGAAATCCGCGAACGGCTGCTCCGAGCACGGTGAGCTCACGCCATGGGTTTATGCCTCAAGATATTGCCGTGACCTTCCCAGGATTCATGATGCCGTCCGGGTCCAAGGCAGCCTTGATGCCTTTTATGAGGCGCAGTTTGCCTGAAGCACCATAGCGCTCAAGCAGGTCCATCTTGAGCCGGCCAATGCCATACTCAGCACTGAACGTCCCCCCCATCTCTGCCGCGAGCCGGTAGATTTGCGGCGAGATGTCCCGCTCAAGCCCGTGCTTGAACGCCTTCTTGTCGGAAAGGACCGGCGGGATCACGTTGAAGTGGATATTGCCGTCGCCGACATGGCCATAGACCGAAAGGATGGCACCGTCCGCATCACGTTCAACAATCTTGGACGCCGCTTCTATGAAGGCCGCCAGCCGTGACGTGCGCACCGCGATGTCATGTTTGATCGAACCGCCGTGGTGAACCTCCGCCTCCGGTATGCTTTCGCGCAGGTGCCAGAACTCCGCGCGCTGCTGGCCGCTCGCGGCGATGGTCCCGTCCGTGATCAGACCGTGTTCGAAAAGCTCGCCGAGCAACCCGGTGGCGGCTTCCTCGAGGTTGAACACAGGCGAGGTCGTCGCCGCTTCCAGCAAGACGTAGTGCCGGCTCTTCTCCTGCAAGGGATGACGCAGGTCATCCTTTGCGTCCAGAAGCAGTTGCAGCGACGAGCCGGATATGTACTCGAATGACGTGATCTGCTCACCGGTCTGAACCTGCGCGGCGGCGAGGATTTTTGCCAGGCTCTCGATGTCGTCGATGGCAAGGAACGCAGTCACGGTCTGTCGCGGCTTTCGCGCGAGCTTGAGCGATACGGCAGTGATGATGCCCAGAGTGCCTTCAGCGCCGATGAACAGCTGCTTGACGTCATAGCCGGAATTGTTCTTCCGCAAGGGGCTCAGTTCGCTATAGAGGCTGCCGTCGGGAAGCACCACTTCGAGACCGAGGACGAGGTCGCGGGCCATCCCGTATCGGAGCACGGAAATTCCGCCCGCATTCGTGGAGAGATTGCCGCCGATGCGACACGACTGCTGCGAGCCCAGCGCCAGCGGCAGCAACAGGTCGACATCGGAAGCAACCTGTTGAAGATCGCTGAGGATGATGCCGGCTTCTGCCTCGACCGACAGGTTCGCCGGATCCAGGTCGCGCACAGTGTTCATTCTTTCGAGGCTGACGACAAGTTCGTCGCCCTTGTCGCTCGGGGTGGCCGCGGTGCAATAGCTGGTATTGCCGCCTTGCGGGACGAGCGGGACTTGGCGTTCGGCACAAGCGCGAACGATGTGCTGGACATCTGCCGTATTTCGGGGCCTCAGAACGGCGGTGGTGCGGCCGGTATAGTGCCGGCGGAAGTCCGTCGTGTAGGCGGATATGATATCCTGATCGCGGGTGACGATCTCTTGCGGCAATTGGGCGAGCACCTCTTCGATGCGGTCCATAGCGTGGTCTTTCATCGGCAGTGTCCAGTCGGTGCCAATGGCGTCCAACCAGAGGATGTTGTCCCTGAATCTCTGGCCAGATCTCGCTGCTTAGAGGTCTTTGAAATCCAGAGCCAAGGCGAGGGTCTTGTCGAGTCTCTCGATCAGCAGGTCGACTTCGCTCTCGGTGATGCAAAGTGGTGGAGCGAATCCGATGGTATCATCGCCGAAGGCGCGGAAGATCAGGCCGTTCTTGTAGCCCGCGTCGAACAGGCGCGGACCGACCCGCGCTTCCTTAGCGGGTTTGCGTTTCGTTTCCTTGTCGGCAACGAGTTCGATAGCGCCCAGCAGGCCGATCGAGCGCACGTCGCCGACCAGTGGGTGATCGCGAAACTCTCCCAACCGCTGCCCAAAATACGCGCCGACTCGTTGGCCATTTTCAAGCAGGCCGCCCTCCTGATAGAGGCGCATGACCTCGAGCCCGACGGCAGCACTCACCGGATGGCCGGAATAGGTCAGGCCGTGGCCGAACGCCGACCCGTCGGCCGTACCGTCCGCGATGACCTCATAGACGCGGTCGGACACGATCGCCGCGCCCATTGGTACATAGCCGGAGGTGAGACCTTTGGCGACGGTCATGAAATCCGGTTCGATGCCTTCATGTTCGCACGCGAACATCGGCCCAGTGCGCCCAAAACCGGTAATCACCTCATCGACGATGAACAGGATTCCGAGTTCGCGACACGCCGCCTGCATCGCCGTCAGATAGCCTTTGGGCGGTACGATCACGCTTCCAGAGCCCTGCACCGGTTCACAGATAAACGCTGCGGTATTCTCCTGGCCGATCTGGTGAACCTTGTCCATGAGAGCCCGCACCGATACTGTGATGATGGCTGCGGGATCTTCTCCGGCTGCGTTGCGATAGGGGTAAGGCGAGGGGATGTAGTGCTGCCAGGAGCGGGGCAGATCGAACTTGTCATGGAAGACCGGAAGCGCGGTGAGGCCGGCCCCGTTCGAACTGGAGCCGTGGTAGCCGCGTTCGAGACTGATGAAGTGCTTCTTGTTTTTCAGCCCGCGCACGTTGTTGTAGTAGCGCACCATTCGCACGACGGTGTCGACGGCGTCCGAGCCGCCAAGAGTGAAGAAGACATGATTCAGGTCGCCGGGTGTGACTTCCGCCAGCTTGGCGGCGAGCCGGATCGCCGGATCGCTTCCGAAATGGAAGTAGCCTGTCGCATAGGGCAGCCGCCGCATTTGCTCCATCGCGACCTCGACGATGCTCTCCTGCCCATAGCCCGCGTTTACGCACCAAAGACCGGCAAAGCCGTCTAGCAGCTTGTGGCCGGACGCATCGGTCACGAAACAGCCTTTGGCAGACTCCAGTATCGTGACGCCGCGCCGTTCGTGCGCTCGAAGAGAGGTTACTGGATGAATGAGATGAGCGCGATCTGCTTCTATCAGGTGGTTCGACAACATTTCCGTTACCCTGTTGGTTTGGTCGGCAGTATGTTGGCGACACCTCCGAATTGTCACTGCGGTTTTCTCACCGGAAATAAAGCTTTGTGCTGTAAGAGGCGACGCGCAAGCATAGTGTGCCGCCAGGCCGAATCCGATTAAGGGCGGCGACGTTGCGACGTCTCGCGTGATTAGCTGTTGTTCAAAAGCGACTTCAACGGGACGGACCCGCGATCGAAGACCGTTTTGATGACGATATAGCTGAAGTACTTTTCGATGCCGATATTCCGTTCGAGGATGGATTCTATGAGCTCTTGATAGCGGGCGACGTTCTTGATGACGAATTTGAGCAGATAGTCATAACCGCCGCTGACCAGGTGGCATTCCTGTAACGCTTCGTACCTGCGGATATCGGCCTCGAACTTGATGAAATCCTCCCGCCGATGGTCGTTCAAGGTCACCTCGGTGAACACCGTTATGTGCTCCACGAGTTTGGACAAGTGAAAGCGCGCATTGTAGCTGGCGATGTAACCGGCTTTTTCCAGCCGCCTCAGGCGCGACAGGCAGGGGCTTGGCGACAAGCCCACCGCTTGCGCCAGGTCGACATTCGCAAGGCGAGCGTTCTGCTGGATCTGCGCGAGAATGTTGATATCGATCCGATCCAGTTTTGGTAATCCATCCATTCTCGCGCAACCCTAAAGAGATCAGTCCCGGAGAGCTTCCTGGTGAGCTTTGGCGAGGTCTGCCATGCTGTTGAACCGGAAATCATATTTCGGCATGTCCCCAGGATTCATGGTGGCTCCGAAACCTTCCTGATCGTAGCGGCGGTAGATCCAGCATGACGCCAGCCCATGGCGGTTCGCTGGCCCGTGGTCGTGGAACATGCTCTCAGCCGTGTGCAGGATCTCATGCTTCTGGACGCCCAGGGTTTCCAGCTTATTGATCATGTAATCGAAGTTGCGATAGGAAGGCTTGTAGGAACCGACATCCTCGGCGGTGTAGATCGCGTCGAACTCGACCTGGAGCTTATCGTTGCTCGCGGCAAAACTCTCATTGTCAACGTTCGACAAGATGACGAGCTTATAATGGCGCTTGAGATATTGCAGGGCGCCCGCGGAGTCGGTGAATGCCGGCCAGTTCTTGACAAATTTGCCGTATGTCACGCATTCGGCCCAGGAAACCGGAATGCCCCATTCTTCGGCCAGACGCTTGTAGACGATCGGCAGAAGCTCGCGATAGTTCTTGGACGGTGTTTGCAACTGCTGGAACGACTCGTGACGCGCATGGGCCTCGAGCACCTGGTTGCGAGACAGCGGGGCCTTCAACTGGCTGGTCAGGGGCTTGAGGCCCGCGATCATGCCCGATTCCCAATCGATCAACGTGCCGTAGCAGTCGAAGGTCAGGGCTTTGAAGTCTGTCAGTTTCATTGACGTAGGTCCTTAGTGTCGTTGTGACAAGCTGGCGTTGACCGTCACGAGCATCAACGAGACGTACTGCCCAGGATGCACGCAACTGATTGCATTCAGATCGAAAGAGTGCGGGCGCGGCGCCATTAAGAACGTATTGTTCAAGCCGAATTCAAAGTGAGGCGTTCGTCTGCTCTGCAGATCGTGAGCCGCCCTGCCTGAATTCTAACCGGGTTTACATCCTCCGAACACTCGCATTTTGCGTTGAACCGGAAAGCAGTTGGCCTAAAACCGATGCACTCAAACCGCATGCTCTGCCGAATGTCTATTTCCGTTTGGCATATTATGCCGCACCCGGCATTAGCCAATACCGCTTGGGAACGCGATTTCTGTTACAAGTATAATAGCTTCCGCGAATCGTCGCCTGAAATTAGAGCTTGCGTGATCTTTGGAAAGGGTACTACTCAGCATTTTGTGCTGTCAGGCCGGCTGGTGTACTTCGCCGCTGGCCAGCAATTTCCGCTTTTGCACAAACCCGTCAATGCAGGAAAAATGAACGTCCTCTCAGAGGCGCAATTCCGCCCGGGACGGCAGACCAATCGGACGCACTGACGCTCCTTCTATGCGAGGCTAGGCCCCTCGATTTAGGTTGAGATTAATTCGACGTAAGCGGTGGAGGTAGTTTCTCTCGTCAATTTCATTCGAACTGACCGCGTTGAGCGCCAATTCTGCTGAAGCGGTCGTCTCAGAAAGTGGGTGAGGCAACTGGAGCGTTGCTCATGTGGGCAGCACTCCAAATTGGATCGGCGCCGTAGTACGAGCGCGGCGACGCTTTGGTTCAGGTGCCGACCAATGGAGGATGTCGAGGGTTCGCCCGAACGTATTTCTTGTGGGTTCGGACAACTCCGTACAGAAGCCAACATCAGGGGGTCGACGCTCCAAATGTCCTGGGCCGTAGCGGACATAGCGAAGAGGCGTGCATGTCCTCATCGCATCTGGAATCCGTGCGCCAGCGGATCGCGATCGTCGACGAAAATCGTGTTGTGGCCGATGACCCGCGCCCAGCCACCGACACTGGGCTTGATGCCCTTGAAGGGGCCTATGTTGACCTCCGCCTCGACACGGCCCTCGAACACCGTGCCGATCAGGCTTTCCTGGCGGAAGGTGTCGCCGACCTTCAGCCGTCCCTTGCCATGGTTGCGCCATGCGCGCCGAAGTTCCGGTGCCGCCCGGCGAACGGTCGATCGCCTTGTCGCCGTAGAACACCGCACCGCGGCCGTCGGCATCGCCGCTCAAGGGTGTGTCGCACCAGATGGCGTGGTGCACGCCGCGTATCTTCTCGTCTTCGGGATGAACCGGATCGCAGATGGGTTCGAGCGCTTCGCGGAGACCGCGGCTGAGGTCGACGATGTCGCTCGCCGACATGCCGTTGAGGCCAGGCCATGTCTCCTGCGGCTCGACGACGGCGTAGTAGTTGCCGCCATAGGCGATGTCGACGACGAGGCGACCGAGGCCGGGGACATCGACCGCGACGTCCGCGGCATGCAGATAGCTGGCGACGTTGAACATCCGGACCGAGTCCACGAACGCGCCCGGTTTGTCGTATTGAATATCAACCCTGCCGGCCGGAGTCTCGATTGACAGCTTGCCCGGCACCCGGGGCGTGGCGAGGCCTTCTTCGATTGCCGCCGTCACCAGGCCAATCGTGCCGGCACCGCACATCGGCAGGCAACCACTGACTTCGATAAAGATCACGGCGAAATCACAGTCCTCACGGTACGCGGGATAGATGATCGCGCCCGACATGATGTCGTGTCCGCGCGGCTCGAACATCAATGCCTGCCGGATCCAGTCATGGTCGCGCACGAACAGGTCGCGTCGCTCGGCGATCGGGATATGGGGCAGCAAGGGGCCGCCTCCCGCGACCAGGCGGACCGGATTGCCGCAGGTGTGGGAATCGATGCAGAAGAAACTGCGACGCATAGTGTTTTCCTTCGTAGTTCAAGCGGCCTTCGCGCCAGGCGCCTGGCTGCGTTGCAGCACGCCCCTGGAGACCCTGTCGAGGAGGATGGCGACGGCGACGATCGACAGTCCGGCACGCAGGCCCAGGCCCATTTCCATCCGCGTCAATCCCCGCGTCACCTCTGCTCCGAGACCGCCTGCTCCGACGAGGCCCGCCAGGACGACCATAGCCAGCGACAGCAGGATGCATTGGTTAAGACCGACCAGGAGCGTCGGGGTGGCCGAGGGGATCTCGATCTTGAACAGAATCGACCGCGGCGAGGCGCCGGTGGCTTGGCCGAGCTCCAGCAGGTCTTTGGGCACCTGGTTGAAGGCCAGAGTTGTCAGGCGCAGCATCGGAGGAATGCCGTAGACGATCGTCGCGATGATCGCCGGGACGCGGCCGAGGCTGAAGATCATGACGGCGGGGATGAGATAGACCCACGGTGGGACGGTCTGCATGATGTCCAGCACGGGTCGGATCGCGGCCTCGAACTTCCGGTAGCGCGATGCCAGGATGCCAAGTGGGAAGGCGATCGACACGGAAATGATCACCGCCACCGTCACCAGCGCCAGCGTCTGCATCGAAGCAGTCCAAAAGCCCGCTAGCAGGCAGAACGCGAGTGCGATGGCTGTCACCACAGAGACCCGAACGCTGACGAAGAATGCGGCGAGAAGGACCGCCACGACGATCGTCGCGTACGGCGGAGGATAGAGCAGAGTGGTTTCGATGGCGCCCAGCACCGCCTCGATCAGCTTGGTCACCGCCTCGAAGAACGGATGGAAGTTCTTGTTTAGCCAATCCACGGCAGGGGCGAGGTAAGCGCCCGGCGAAAACTGGACCAGATCAAGGTTCATCTTGCACCTCCTTCGGCACGATGCGCCGCGCTCTGTGTGAGCCTGTCGAGCATCATGGTCAGGATGACAATCGCGATCGCGGCGTTGATCGAAGTGGCGATGTCGAGCGTGCGCACTGCTGTGTAGATTGTCTCTCCCAGCCCTCCTGAGCCGACAATGCCGGCGATAACGACCATGCCGAAGGCCATCATCAGGCTCTGGTTGATCCCCGCCATCACGCTTGGGATGGCGAAAGGCAGCCTGATCTTGATGAACATTTGCCACGGTGTCAGGCCGCTTGCCTGGCCGAGTTCGATGAATTCGTGCGGCGTCATCCGGATGCCCAGCGACGTGAGCCGGATGGCGGGAGGCATGGCGACGATGACAGTAGCGACGAGCGCTGTCGCCGGCCCGTAGCCCAACAGCGCGATCGCAGGAAGCAGGTAAATGTAGGGCGGCAGCGTCTGGATCAGGTCGAGCACTGGTTCGAGAAATCGGTTGAACGACTTGACGAAACCCGCCACGATCCCGGTTGGAATGCCGACGACAAGCGCAAGGATCGTGGCCGTGGTCACCAGGGCCAATGTGCTCATGGTTTCGCTCCAGAGCCCCATGACCGCGCAGAAGACCAGGGCAAGCCCGGCGAGGACGCCGGACAAGGGGTTGATCAATCGCCATGCGAGCAGCGCCGCGATGATCGCGATCACATAGAACGGCGCCAACTGCAGCAGCCACAGGACGCCGTCGTAGGTGCCCTCAAGCACGGTCCTGAGAGAGTCAAACAACCATTCGCCGTTGTCGCTGATCCAACTGAGCGCGGCGTCCGTCCAGGTATCGAAAGTGTCGGTAATGAATGAAGTGTCCATTTCGCTCCTCCCGAATTATGCCGCGGCGAACTCTCCCGCAGGCGTCCCGGCAACCCCGCGGAGCAAGCCACGAATGGTGACGATACCGACGACGGTCCCATTCTCCACGACAGCGACCGCGTCGCGTTCGGACTGCATGGTAAGGTCGATCAGTTCGCCAATGTCCGCCTCAGGCGAAGTGCGAAGAAGCGAGTTCACGTCGCACTGCGGCTGCGAGTTGTTGAATTCGGCTACGGGTCGCATCACCGAGTGCGCCTTGACCAGGTGGATCCTGGATATGCCGGCCACGAAATCGGAGACGTAATCATCGGCCGGTTTGGTGACGATCTCCTCCGCCGTTCCGACCTGGACGATGACGCCATCCTTCATGATGGCGATGCGGTCGCCGATGCGGATGGCCTCCTCGAGATCGTGGGTGATGAAGACGGCGGACTTGCCGAGCGACTTCGTCAGCTGTCGGAATTCGTCTTGCAACTGGCGGCGGATCAGCGGGTCAAGCGCGCTGAACGGCTCGTCCATGAGAATGATTTCGGGGTCTGCCGCCAGCGCCCGGGCGAGGCCGACGCGCTGCTGCATGCCACCGGACAGTTCGGCCGGATACCGCGACGTCCAGTCGGCAAGACCAACCTTTTCAAGGGCGGCGAGGGCGGTCTTGTTGCGCTCATCTCTCGAAATGCCCTGCACCTCGAGACCGAAGCCGGCATTCTCGAGAACCGTCCTGTTAGGGAGCAGCGCCACGCTCTGAAACACCATGCCGATGTTGCGGGCGCGCATCTGGCGCAATTCCGCCGCGTTCAGCTTGGCGATTTCCTTTCCCTTCACCGTGATCTTGCCGAGGCTCGGTTCGATCAAGCGGTTAAGCAGGCGGATCAGCGTCGACTTGCCGCTTCCAGAGAGCCCCATGACGCAGAAAATCTCACCGCGGCGGACCTGGAAGCTGGCATCGGAGACACCCACCACGCAGTCGAAGTCCTGCAGCACCTGCTTTTTGGTTAGCCCACGTTCGGTAATGGCCTTGACGGCAGCCTGAGCGCGACCTCCGAAAATCTTCCATACGGACTGGCAGTCGACCAGCACTTCGCTGGGATCATTCATCGCAGTGTTCATTGCGTTCCCCATGGGCCGGCTGGGCGCTGGCCTTCGTGTTCTTCGAAGTTTTGAGGCGGGCCGCCGGTTGTCGGCGACCCGCCGGACGATTATTCGGCCTTGACGTTCTCCCAGCGCTTCAAGAGATCGGCATGGCTGTCGGTCCAGGCTTTGATGGCCTCATCCATGGTCTTGCCTTCGTTGACTGTGGAGTTGATCGAAGTGATGTCGGCGAGCGGTACGTAGACGCTGGCGATCACTTCGCGTGCATGAGGATTGTCGGCAGAGAAGCCCTTCTTGCCGATCCAGTAATAGCTCTGCGGCGGCGGGAAGACTGCCTTCGGATCCTTGAGGAACTTCACGTCATATTTCTGCATCATCCACGAGGGTTCCCAGATGGTGACAGCAATCCATTCCTTGCGATCGGTTGCCGATTTGAGCGCCGCGGTCATGGCCGCGGTGCTGCCTTCGACAAGTTGAAGTTTCAGATCGTATGCCTTTACCGAGTTTGCCGTATCACGCATCAGACCCGATCCCGGTTCGATACCGACGATCTTGCCGCCGAACTTGTCGGCGTTGTCATTGAGCTGATCCATGGAGTCGATCGTCACATATTTCGGCACCGCGACGCCCTGGAACAGGCCGTGCGACACCGGAGAGATCTTCTCGAGCTTTTTCTTGTTCTTGTCCCAGTAGTCCTGGGCGACGTAGTCGGTCTGCGAGGCGAGGATCTGGACGTCGCCCTTGCCCAGCGCGGCGTAGGCGATGCCCCACTCGGAAAAAGGCACCACCTTTACGGTGTAGCCGGAATCTTCGAGCACTTTCTTGGTGATGCCGGTGATCGGGGTGAGGTCCTCCCAGGACATCGTGCCGATGGTAATGGTCTTTTCTTCCGCGTGAGCGGACATCATGGTCATACCGACCATCGCGGCAGCGCAGAGCGCTTTCCACAACGTCTTCATCTTACTCACTCCTTTTTATCGTTCCCATTCTCTTTGAAGACTTTTGCCGGTGGCTCAGTCTTCACATTGCGCGGCGAGAGCTCATCCCTCGCGGCCTGCACGCAATTCCTGCAATCGGATCACGGTGTTGACGCCGAGCCATGCGAGCGGCTCGGGAGGGAGCCTCGCGGGCTCTGGCTGACCCGAGAATTTATCGAGCATGTCCGAGCGGGTACCGGTCGCCAGATCGGCGGCCATAACCCCCGCGAGAGTGCTTTTCACGGTCCCTAGACCGTTCTCGCAGCATGCCGAGTAGAGGCCCGCTTCGATTTCGCCAAAGGCAGGCACATGGTTGCGGCTGAGACAAAGCCGCCCGGCCCAGACGTGCTCGAACGGCACGTCCTTGAGGTCCGGAAACCGGGCGTCCAGGGACGCTCGCTGCTCGGCGGCAATCCCGGCCAAGCGCTTCTCGCCGACCTGGATGGTCCAGTCGTAGGTGAACCGGGTCCGGATCACGATACGCGAAGACCCATCGGTGGTGATCTTCCGAACCGTCGCCCCCATCGGATCGGCGGGAAGCAATGCCCACCTGTCCTTGCCCGTGGACTTCGAGGTGAACGGTGCGGTCATCGATGCATAGGTGAAGATGTGCATCAGGCGGCCGCGAAAGTGGCCGAAATCCTCGATGTGGCCATTGACGCCCAGGATGACTTTCGGCGCGGTCACGCTTCCGTTGCGCGATATGGCCTTCCACGTTCCGCCCAGGCGCTCGAGCTTGAGCACCGGCGAGTGCTCGAATATGTCAGCCTTCGATGCGAGCCCCGCGGCGAGCCCGCGGATATAGTCGGCGGGCTGGATCATCACGGCGCCGGGCGTGTAGAGACCTCCCAAATAGTAAGACGATCCGCTGATCTCCCGCATCTCTGTCGCGTCCAGGAAGCGGTGCTCTTCGCCGATGCTCCCGAGCGAACGGCCATAATTCGCGTTGAGCTTTATCCCGCGCTCCGTGGCGGCGGCATTGATCTTGCCCGACGGATCGAAAGTGCGCGCGGACATGCCGTATTCCGTTGCGGCGTCGGCGGCGAAGGCGATCGCAAACCGGTTCTGGGCGATCTCAGCCTTTGTCGCGGTCTCGTCGGCGACGGAATAATCTCCCGACGACAGATTGTGCGGGACGTCGATCATGTAGCCGGAGTTCCGGCCCGCGGGCCCCTTGGCGATTTCTCCCGCCTCCAACAGCACAATCTTGTCGCGAGGCCGCAGTTGAGACAGCCGCCGCGCCGCGGAGAGGCCGGCGAAGCCGGCACCGATGATCAGCCAGTCGGCCGACACGTCGCCGTCGAGCGTCCGCAGGAGGAAGCTGCGTGTGCTGATCGCCTCCCAGCCCGAGGTTCCGGATTCCGCCGGAAGGCGCTTGACGACGACGTCGCTCATCTGATGGTCTCGTCGACCGAACGTTCCGAGACGTCGATCCAGACCGTCTTCAATTCACAATAGTTGTCATGGGCGAAGACCGACTTGTCGCGACCTCCGAAACCGGATTCCTTATAGCCGCCGAATGGCGTTGTCGCGTCGCCTTCGCCGAAGCAGTTGACGGTCACGACGCCCGCCCTGATTTCGCGCGAAAGCTTGATCGCCTTGCGCAGGCTGCCGGTGTAGACGGACGCGGTCAGCCCGTAGTTCGTGTCGTTGGCGAGAGCTATCGCCTCGGCAAGGGAATTGAACGTCGTGACCGAAAGGATCGGTCCAAAGATCTCCTCCTGAAAGAGGCGGCTCGAAGGCTTGACGCCGTCGACGACGGTCGGCTCGATGTAGATGCCCTTATGCGTGGCGCCGCCATGGACGATGGAGAGCTTTTCGGTCTTCACGTCGCCGAGGAATGACTTCACCTTCTCGAAATGACTCTTGCTGACGAGCGCGCCGATGCGGTTTTCGGGATCGAGCGGGTCGCCGGTCTTCCACTCGCGCATATAAGCGCCGATCCGCTGGAGCAATTCGTCCTTGATCTTGGCGTCGACGATGAGCCGCGACGTGGCCGAGCAGTTTTCGCCCATGTTCCAGAACGCGCCGTTGACCACCTGCTCGGCGACGAGGTCGAGGTCTTCGGCATCATCGAGAACCACCGCCGGGTTCTTGCCGCCGCATTCCAGCACGACGCGCTTGAGGTTGGAGTCGGCTGCATAGTGCAGGAAACGGCGACCTGTCGGCGTCGATCCGGTGAACGCCACCATGTCGACGTCCATGTGCATGCCGATCGGCTCGCCGACTTCCTTGCCGCCGCCCGTGACAACGTTGAAGACGCCAGCCGGGATACCCGCCTCATAGGCCAGTTCGGCAACACGAAGCGTCGTCAGCGTCGTTTCCTGGGCTGGCTTCACGATCACCGAGCATCCCGCGGCAAGCGCCGGGCCGATTTTCCAGGCAAGCATCAGCAGTGGAAAGTTCCAGGGCAGGACACACCCGACGACGCCGACCGGTTCGCGCACGACCATGGTCAGCGCCTTCGAGCCCACGGGAGCGATGTTGTCATAAAGCTTGTCGATCAGTTCGGCATGCCAGCGGATGGTATGGATCGTGTCCGGAACATCCACGGTCTGGCATTCGCGGACCGGCTTGCCACTGTCGAGGCTCTCCATGACCGCGAGTTCGTGACGGTTATCCTCCAGAAGCTTCGCGAACTTGAGGAGGACCGCCTTGCGCTCACCGGGCGAGCGGAGATGCCAGCGGCCGTCATCAAAGGCTTGCCTGGCCTTGGCCACCGCGAAATCGACGTCGGTGGCGTCGCACGCCGCGATCTCGGCAAGCGTCTCGCCCGTCGCTGGATTGGTCGTTTTGAATGTCTTGGCCGAATTCGCCGGGCGAAATGCACCATCAATGAAGGCATTGGTCGGAAATTGAATGTCTGCGGCGATCGCCTTGTATTCGGCAGCGGTCAAAGGGTCATGCATGGTTTGCTCCCGACGTGATCTGGGCGACCGTGCGCTTCAAGGTGGCGACGACAGTCTGGAGAGTTCGCTTTTCTTCTGAATTGAGCGAGCGCAGTGGCGCCCGCACCGGGCCTGCCTTCAGGCCAATCAGCTCACAGCCATGCTTGATCGACTGGACGAATTTTCCGCACTCCAGAAAATCCATGAGCGGTAGCATCGCGGTCATGATGGCGCGGCCCTTGTCGAAGTTCTTTTCGAGGACGCAAGCCTCGTAGAGCGCAACATGCTCGCGCGGGAGGAAATTGGAGCCGGCGCAGACCCAACTCCTGGCGCCCCATGCAAAGAATTCGAGCGCCTGGTCGTCCCAGCCGCAGGAAAGCGCGATGTGCGGAAACTTCCGGGCGAGCAGGTGGACGTTGCTCGTTTCCCCCGAGCTTTCCTTGATCGCCACGACATTCCTGGATTTGCCAACGCGGGCGAAAAAGTCCTCCCGCATGGTGACGCCCATGCGGGCCGGATAGTTGTAGAGCATGATCGGCAGGTTCGCTGCGCGGTCCACCGTCAGCGCATGAACGGCGTTTTCTCTTTCGGTCGGCAAGGCGTAGGGAGGCGACGATACGAGGATGGCATCAGCGCCAATTTCCTTCGCCGCCTTGGCATATTCGACCGAGTCTTCCGTCCTGATGGCCCCCGTTCCAACGATGAGCGGGAGCCGGGTGCCAATGACCTCCTTGGCGTAGGCGGCGAGATCGAAGCGCTCCTGGGCGCTCTGCGCGTAGTATTCGCCCGTCGAACCACCGACGATGATGCCGTGCACCCCGGCATCGATCAGTGACTCAAGAACTGCCGCGAAGGCGGAGCGATCAATCTGCCCATCGGGCTCAAGCGGCGTCACCGCTGGCGTATAGATACCCTCGAATTTCAAGTCATCCTCCGTCGATGGAGTGGCCGTTTCGACGAATGCGCTTTTCGAGGCGCACGAAGCCGTCTGCGAACTTCTCACGCGAGAATTCTCAGTGCTCCGAACCCGTCGATCGCATTTGATGGCTTGGAAAATCGCACAGGGTCGTCAGGGAGTCAATGGATTGTATTATCTGTGTACACATTTTTTATATTTTGATAACACACTGCCTCCTCGCAAGCGAGTCTGAGACTGGTCAATTGGGTTCGCCTGAATATGCCGGCGACTATCCCGTTGCCGGCAAATTGCATAAGCGGGAGAGAAGAGGCGGGCTCGCGGTCGAGGGGGGACGAGCCCACAAAGCCAGAAGCAGCGAGAGCGAGCATCCCTCTCGCACGCGGCCCATTTCGAGTCCGTCCTGGAGGGACCCTTAGGCGATTTCAGCAAAAAGGGGTGTGATCCTAACCCCAGAGGTTAGGCGCTGATCCTGAAAGTTAAGGTCTTCGAATTTCGCCGGGTCGCTACGGCGATGCGGTCAAGAATCGCCAACGAGGGCATCCGCCTTCAATCCTTGGGGCGCGATAAACATCTCTATGTTTTCGCGCGACAGTTCCCAATGCTCGAACACGAGGTCGACAACGGCATCCTCTTTGTGAGCGCCGATAGCAGAGATGAAGCCGTCGTGATGTTCGACTGCTAACTGGAGCCGGTTGCGCATGTCAGCGCTGCGTGGCCGAAAGAATGTGTGACCGATACGGGCGTGGTCTATCAGCAGCCTTCCGAGACTCGGCTGAAGGTAGGCATTGCCGGACATCTCGCCGATGATCTCGTGAAATCTGTTGTTCTCAAGCACCATGGAAAGCGCGTCGCTGGACACACTTGCTTTGCGGAAACGCTCCTGTGTGTCCTTCAGATCCGAAAGCTGTGAGGGCTTGAAATTCTGGACGGCCAATCGGCCGATGGCCGCGTAGATCATAGGCGCGACCAGGAAAAAATGCCGAAGTGTCGAATGGTTCATCGGGACAACCCGGGCTCCCCTGTTCGCGCGAATTTCGATGTATCCTTCGCCCTCCAATCTGCGGAAGATTTCCCTGACTGGGGTCCGCGAGAGGCCGTAGCGCTCGCTGAGCGCGACCTCATCCAGATCCTCGTCAGGGTCAAGTTCCATAGTCAGGATGCGACGCTTCAGATCGTCGTAGAGACTGCCCTTGCTGCCCTTCATCGTGCACCTTCGGAATGATTCTGATAGTCAATGACATGTAGTACCGCATGAAGAATCGCATGCGTTGGTGAGCGAGTCAACGGATTGTATTTTCTTGGTACACAATATATAGCCCGGTCATCGATGGCACACCCGTCCGGAGGGACGCAGACGAATCCGTTCCCACCGCTGATCAAACAACGCACAGGACAGCCTAGGTAAAAGGAATGGCCAAGAGGTTTGCGTTTCTCCTGGTTCGCGACTTCACCTTGTCACCGCTCTCGCTCTTCATCGACACGTTGCGCCTGGCGGGCGATGAGGGCGACCGGAGCCGCAGGGTCGAATTCGACTGGCAGATCATTGGCGAACGCGGCCTGCCAATCAGGGCCAGCTGCGGCGTCGAACTGCTTCCGACGAAGGAGATCGGCAATCCGGAGGACTTTGACAACGTCGTCGTGGTCGGTGGCCTGCTCGACACCAACCGAGCCCTCAGTTCAGAGAAAGAGGCATTCCTTTTGCGAGCCGCCGAGAAGGGGGTGCCTCTTACCGCGCTTTGCACGGGAAGTTTCGCGCTTGCCCGTTACGGGTTGCTGGATGGCTATAGCGCCGCCGTCAGCTGGTTCCACATCAAGGATTTTCGGGCTGAGTTCCCCGATGTGAACGCACATGCCGATAGTCTGTTTTCCGTCGACCGTGGCCGCTCGACTTGTGCCGGCGGCACGGGCGCGGCTGATCTTGCCGGCTATTTCGTGTCGCAATTCATCGTCGGAAAGCGGCGGAAAAAGCCGCCAAGATTCTTGTCCTTGATCGTATTCGAAACGCCAGGGACGTGCAGCCCGTCGGAGATCTGTTTCCCGAAGCATCGAGCCGCGCGGTAAAGCGGGCCCTTTTGTTGATGGAAAGCAATATCCAGGAGAAAGTCTCGATCACCGAGATTGCGGGCCGGTTGAATTGTTCCAGGCGCCAGCTGGAGCGTCTTTTCGGTACTGAATTGAGCGTCAGTCCGATGGCGGCGTATCTCGCGCTACGGGTACACTATGCCAAGTCCCTGCTAGAGGACAGCGACTTGCAGATAGGGGAAATCGCATACCGATGCGGTTTCGAAAATGCCGGGCATTTCAGCCGGGTATTCCGTCAGCAGACCGGTATGACGCCTACCCATCTTAGGCATCCGACCCGTTCGGCCCGCAATCCCGCCAAAGAATGATCATCAAGCGCTGGGAAGGGAATGTGCTAATTCGCCAATGTCTCTGGCGCAACCGCGACCCCCAGCGTGATCGCAGGACCGTCGGGTGCTATCCAAAACGCGCCAGAAAGGGACGCTCGACAAACTTGTGGCGGCACCCGCACGTCATCAAGCCAAGAACTCGACGGCTCGCGTTCTTGGCTACGTTTGGCCAGGACGGTAAATCGCCTTGGATCAGGCGGCAGCTTGGGCCACTTCATCTGCCCCCGGTTTCGTTTGTCCCAGGAAATGTGCAAGCGCTGCCTTCCTGGAGTCCCTATCGAGCGCATAGGAGGTGTGGCTGAAGGCGACACCATCCAGCAGGCCTTGAATGTAGCCAGCGATGCTGTCAGCCGCCATGATGAGCGCGGTATCTACTGTGTGGATGTAGCGGCTGGTCACCGACCCTCGGGAATGACCGACCAAGGCGGCAATCGTCGCCTCTGTGAACCCAAGGTCATTGGCGATGCTGGCGAAGCTGTGCCGCAGAACATGGGGCGTGATGCCGACCAGGTCGGTCTTCTCAAGTAGCTTCGTCCAATGCCTGGGGAAGCTCCCGAATGGCGTATCATCCTCCCAGCCGGGAAAGACATAGTCGTCAGCATCCTGTTCCTCATCACGGCGACCCTCGAGGTATTCCAGCACCGGCAGACCGATCGGACGCACCGACGCTCCCTCCTTGCTGTCGGTCAGGCGCAGGCAACTGCCCTCAACATCGACTTCGCCACAACGCAGACCGATGACCTCGCTGCGTCGGCATCCGGTCAGGGCGATCACTCGGATGATTTCGGCGGTGGTCTCGTATTGTCCGTCTTCGATCGCCTTCCGCAAAACCTCCCCGAGCGTGCGATACTCCTGCTCGCTGAGACGGCGGGCGTTTATCCTGTCCTTCGGCTTGCGAACGCCATGCACGGGATTCTGC